>NZ_JBQTCX010000005.1:0-225422 GCF_052663115.1 Niallia yueguangensis | reverse complement strand
TCCAGAGTATACCCTTTTTTATTTATATGACTCTGTTAAACTTGCCTGTTGATTGCAGCTTTCCGCGGGCGGTCCGGGAGCCTCCTCGGCGCTGTGCGCCTGTGGGGTTCCCTCTGACTCGCTTTTCCCGCAGGAGTCTCTCGCTTGGAACGAAAATCAACATGGTGCCAAAATCAACAATTAGCTTTAACATTGCCATTTATATAAAAAACTTGTTAGATTTTCATTATTCCACCAGTGCTTGCAGATGTTACAAGTTTAGAATAACGAGCTAAATAGCCTGTTTTTACTTTTGGCTCAAAGCCTTTCCATTCTGCTTTTCTTTGTTCCCATTCTTCTTCTGGAACGATAGCATCCATTGTACGGTTTTCAATATCGATTACAATCTGATCGCCATCTTTTACAAATGCTAGCGGGCCGCCTTCTGCTGCTTCTGGAGATGTATGGCCAATGGATAAACCTCTTGATGCCCCGGAAAAACGACCGTCTGTTACTAAAGCAACCTTCGCTCCAAGACCCATTCCAACGATTTGAGAAGTTGGTGCTAACATTTCCGGCATTCCTGGTCCACCCTTTGGTCCTTCATAACGGATGATTACAACATGGCCTTCTTTTACTTTTCCTTTTGAAATTCCTTCTAATGCTTCTTCTTGCGATTCAAAAACAATAGCAGAACCTTCATGGCGTGTAATACCTTTCTGTACTCCACCCGTTTTAATAATAGCACCATCTGGAGCCAAGTTTCCGAATAATACCGCTAATCCGCCTTTTTCCGAATGAGGATCCGTAATTGGACGGATAACATTATGATCTTTCACTTCACAACCTGCAATATTTTCTCCTAATGTTTTAGCTGATACTGTTAATGTATCAAGATGCAAAGCGCCTTCTTTTTTCGATAATTCATTTAGGGCTGCTGATACTCCTCCTGCCTCATGCAAATCTTCAATATGCACATCAGATGCAGGTGCTAATTTTGAGATATGGGGTACTCTAGCAGCAACCTCGTTAATTCTTTCAAGTGGATATTCAACCCCAGCTTCGTTTGCTAAAGCAAGCGTATGAAGCACTGTATTTGTTGATCCACCTAACGCCATATCCAACGCAAATGCATTGTCAATTGCTTTTTCTGTTACAATGTCTCTTGGTTTAATATCCGCTTTGATTAAATTCATCAGCTGTTTAGCAGATTTTTTTACAAATTCTTTACGCTCAGGAGCAACAGCTAAGATTGTCCCATTTCCTGGCAAAGCAAGTCCAAGCGCTTCTGCCAAACAGTTCATAGAATTGGCTGTGAACATACCTGAACAAGATCCACAAGTCGGACAGCCAAATTGCTCTAATTCTTTCAGCCCTTTTTCATCAATTTTTCCGGATTGGTATGCTCCAACCCCTTCAAATACAGATGATAACGAGATTTTTTTGCCATCACTTGTTACGCCGGCTTTCATTGGTCCACCACTGACAAAGATAGTCGGAATATTTAAGCGCATCGATGCCATCATCATTCCTGGCGTGATTTTGTCACAGTTCGGAATACAAACCATTCCATCAAACCAATGTGCTGCTACAACCGTTTCAATGGAATCTGCAATAATTTCGCGGCTTGGCAATGAATAGCGCATTCCAATATGCCCCATTGCAATCCCGTCATCAACGCCGATTGTATTCATTTCGAACGGTACTCCGCCAGCTTCACGAATTGCTTCTTTGACAATTTTTCCGAACTCTTGTAAATGTACATGTCCTGGCACAATATCTATATATGAATTTACAACTGCAATAAATGGTTTTCCAAAGTCTTCTTCTTTTACCCCTGCTGCACGCAATAAGCTTCGATGCGGTGCACGGTCAAACCCCTTTTTTATCATGTCACTTCTTAATCCTGTCACTTCTACCCCTCCATATATGCAATAAAAACAAAAAATCAGTATATTTAAACTTTTGTATATTGTAACATTATTACTTCAAAAATGGTAATATTGTTTTTATTTTTTTCTCTTGGAGAATAATTTTTAGATGAATTTACAAAAAATTTTTTTGTCACATTTCCTAACATATCACATTAGAACAAACTTGTTAAGTGTAAGATTTTTCCCTAAATCATACATACTACTTTGTAATTATTCGATATTAATCTTTATACCATAAATTATTTTAATATAACTTTATTACGGAAAACCGATGAAAGTCAGTGTTACTTTATCCGATATAAATTATCCTTTGATAAATCACGCACCGATACCTCACCAGATAGTGCCAAAGCTAATTCAAATTCTTTTTTCAAATTTTCAATAATAGAGGTTACGCCTAATTCACCAGAAACACATAATCCATACATAAATGGACGTCCAATTGCAACCGCATCCGCTCCAAGGGCAATCGCTTTAAACATGTCGGCTCCATTGCGTATTCCGCCATCAACCATTATTGGTATTTGTTTATTTACTGCCTTCGCAACAAGTCGCAATGCATCTAAACTAGAGATTGCTCCATCAAGCTGACGTCCACCATGATTGGAAACAATGATACCATCAAACCCTAGTTTAACTGCTTTTTTTGCATCTTTTGGATGAAGAATTCCTTTTAAAATGATTGGTAATTTTGTATGTTTTCTTAAAAAAAGGACATCTTCCCAGTTTAAGTCTGGATGCAGAATATTTTTTAAGATAGTCTCCACTATATTTTCATTACTCCAGTTTGGTACACTTTTTTGAAATGCTGGATCATTCCGATAATTCGCGTCCCCTAAAGACTCCAGCAACGGAACAAAACCATTTTTATAATCACTTTTTCTCCATCCAAGTAAACCTGTATCCACTGTAACAACTATTGCCTGAAAACCAGCCTTTTCTGCTCTTTTCACCATGCTGGCAGACACTTCTTTATTCCGTGACCAGTATAACTGAAACCAATTGTTTCCGTTTGGAGCAGCTTCAGCTATTTCTTCTAGTGAATAAGTAGAAACAGTGCTTGCTATATAAGGTATCCCAGCACGGGCTGCTGCTCTTGCAGCCGCTTTCTCTCCTTCTTCATCTGCAAGCCCTTGATAGCCTACTGGCGATAATATTAACGGAAACGATAAGTCTTTTCCGAAAAGAGTGGTTGTTACAGCACTTAACGATACATCTCTCAAAACTCTTGGTAGTATCGACCATTTTTGAAAGGCGAGCCGATTTGCATTTAACGTCTCTTCATCACCAGACCCACTTCTTATATAATCAAAAGGGCCTTTTTCCAGTTTCGCTTTTGCTTTTTCTTCCCATTCTTCAATGAATATTGGCAAGTCTTTTGTTTCTTTATTAATCGTTGTAAATGATTGAGTACTCATCTTATCCCCCCTCAAGTTCATACCTTTAAGATTACTTTATTTTTACAAAAAAAGCACTTCTGGAAAAATAGAACAGAAGTGCTTTTTCATTATAAAATCGATAAAAATGTAGAAGCTTTATCTTTTGGAAGGTTATCTATTATCTGTTTTAAACAATAAGAAAGAGCTTGATCCTCTATACTGTTATCTAGTTTTTCCTTCAACTTATCAAGGGTTAATGGATTATTCGGAGATCCTTTCGGAGCATCCACCCGCTTACTTATAATCTCATTACTATTTGTTACAATCTGGACAATGGTAAATCTGCCTTTTGGCATACTATCAACCGCTGGATGAATACTTTCATCGTATTCTCTCTTGATTATTTTCATTAATTTTTTTATCTCAGCCTTAATTTCCACTGGCTGAAAATGTTCCAATGTTAAAGGAAACTGAAGCAATATCGAAGCGACAATATACTCAGCACTAAACCGCCCCTGTTCACCAGTGCGCGGGTTTTGCTCGACTAGTGCAGCATCTCCTCCAGGAGGATAAATAATGGTGATTTCTTTCATTTCTTCTATTTTAACGCTTGTTTCATTCATGAGCTCAAGTGCCGCATCTGCTGCATGGCAAGCTGCTGAACAAAACGGATATAATTTAAACCATAAACCCTCAATTTTCCACGATTTATTCCAATCGTTTAATAAAAAGGGGCTTGCAAAATCTGCTCCTTCTCCATACACAGAAAAAAATCCAACTCGGCCATCTAAACCTGTTAAAGAACCACTTAAACCGATCTCTATAAAATCAATTGACTGAAGCGCTGCCTGTGCAGCTAAACCAGCATGCAATGGTTTCGTTTCTGTGCCAAACTGGAAACGGAGACCACTTGCCTGAGTTGCTGCAAAACCAATGACTTTACATAACTCTTCTTCGTTAAATCCTAGCAAATAACCGCCTGAGACTGCTGCAGCTATTATCCCTAAAGTACCTGTATTATGCCAGCCTTTCACATAGTGATCCTTCCCAACAGCCTGACCAAATCGCGCCATTACTTCTACACCGATTATATAAGCAGCCAACAGTCTTGCTCCTTCTATTTTCGGGTTTTTTCCAGCTAAAGAAAAGAGCACAGGTAATATTACTGTACTCGGATGACCACGTACTTCAGCATGCACATCGTCATAATCCAGCGCATGACCAATAAAGCCATTGATAAGCGCTGCTTGTATAGGAGAGGCTTTTTTCGATTGACCAATAATCGGAGCTCCTCTTTTTTCATCTTCTAAATCTATTAATCTGCAAAGCTTCTTTACACTATAATCCTCTTTAGCTGCATAGCTGGAAGCAAGGTAATCAATAATGCCCATTTTTGCATATTGAATGACTCTTTTAGAAGCAAGTGGATCACTATTTAATATAGATTGAACAAACTTTGCTGTTAACGTTTCTTTATTTACTGCCATTCGTCCAACACTTTTACAGCAAGATGAGAGAAATAATTAGCTGCCACAATAAGCGCATCTTCATTTAATGAATATTCTGGATGATGCCATTCCTTCGGTCCATCTACACCAACCCATACAAAATGACCAGGGATGCTTTCTTGATAAAATGCAAAATCTTCTCCACCAGGGCTTTGAACAGCATCCACTACTTTATACCCTAAATCTTCCGCAGCATCTTGAACAACCTTCGTATATTTACTGCTGTTATTGACAACAGGCAAATACTCATTCCAGCGGAAATCAATGGTTGCCCCAAAACCTGCCGCTATTCCTTCTGCTGTACGCTTCATTAATTTAGGAATTTCTTTGCGTGCTTCGTCTTGAAACGTTCGGACAGTTCCTTCCATCTCTGCCTTCTCCGGTATAACATTCCACGTATTCCCTGATTGAAAACGTGTGACACTGATTACTGCGTTGTGGAATGGACTTAAACTTCTGCTCACAATCGATTGTAAACTAGAAACAATTTGTCCGCCTACAACAATTGGATCAATGCTGTTATTCGGAATGCCCGCATGACCGCCAACACCAATTACATCTAATTCAAACCGGTCTACACTTGCCATTAACGGACCTTCTTTAACGCCGATGGTCCCTACTGGAAGATCTGGTTTATTATGCATTCCAAAAATAGCTTGCACTCCTTCAAGAGCACCGGATTCTCCTATTACCTTTGCACCTTGGGCTATTTCTTCCGCTGGTTGAAAAATAAACCGCACAGCACCTCTTAATTCTGCTTTTTTTTCTTTTAAAAGAATGGCAGCACCAATAATGGATGATGTATGAAAATCATGTCCGCAAGCGTGCATGACACCATCTTTTTTCGATACAAAATCAACCTTTGTTTCTTCCTTAATCGGTAGCGCATCAATATCTGCACGTATTGCAATCGTCGGACCTGGCAGATCTCCTTTTATTTCAGCAATCACTCCTACTTCCAATGAATAGTCTAAAATAGTGATATCCGCTTCTGATAACCATTTTTTAATTCTATTCGTTGTCTCTACTTCTTGGAATGACAACTCTGGATTTTCATGCAGTTCACGTCGATATGCAATTAATTTCTGCTGTAATGTTGCTTCAACTTGAGATAGTGCCATTTAATAGTGCCTCCTCAGTGGAATCCCCATTTTCTCTGCTTGTTTGTTTCAGGAATTGTTTTGTTCTTGGATTAGTCGAGTTTACAAATACGTCTTGAGGTGTACCTTGCTCGACAATATTGCCATCTGCCATAAAAATAACTTTATCTGCCACTTCTTTCGCAAAGGCCATTTCGTGTGTCACAATAATCATTGTCGTATTCTTTTTGGCGATTGTGCGAATGACTTGCAGCACTTCTGATACAAGCTCCGGATCCAACGCCGATGTTGGCTCATCAAATAAAATCGCATGAGGATCAACAGCTAAAGCCCGGGCAATTCCAACGCGCTGCTGCTGTCCACCTGATAACGTAATCGGGTAGCTATCTTTCTTCTCAAAAAGACCCACTGAACGTAGAAGCTCAAACGCTTTTTCGTTTGCCTCTTGCTTCTTCATTTTTTTCGTTATTAGTAAAGATTCAGTAATATTTTGCAACACTGTTTTATTTTTAAATAAGTTGTAGTTCTGAAAAACCATGGCTGTTTGTTGTCTTAACTGATACGCTTCTTTTCTGGAAAACTTTTCTGCATTAATTTTCGCACTCCCTATTTCAATTTCTCCTTGATCAGGGGTTTCCAATAAGTTTAAACAACGCAAGAATGTAGATTTACCAGACCCAGAAGGACCAATAATTGCTACAACCTCACCTTGTTTCACTTCCATATCAATACCATTTAGGACAACTAAATCTCCAAATCGTTTATGCAAATTTTTAACGGAAATCATTTTGTCATCCTCCTACTGTTGATACGCTCTATTTAATCTTTTTTCTAATAATTTTTGCAAGAATGATACAACGATGACAATTCCCCAGTAAGTAAGCCCGATAGCTAAGTATGTTTCAAAAAATATAAAACTTTCCGCTGCCATCATTTTTGCTTGCGCAAACATTTCTACAACACCTAACGTAAAAGCAAGGGCTGTTTCTTTAATAAGGGTAATAAATGTGTTTCCAGATCCAGGAAGAGCATTTTTTGCCGCTTGTGGCAATATTACTCTTCGATAAGCTTGAAACTTTGTCATCCCGACAGATAAACATGCTTCCAACTGCCCTTTTTCAACAGAATTTAACGCTGCACGGAAAATTTCTGCTAAAAAGGCGGATTCTTTTAAGCTTAACCCAATAATAGCTGCGGTTACTGGCGACATATCATTTAATCCCGGAATAATCTGTGGAATTCCATAATAAAAAAGAAATAATTGCACTAGCATTGGAATGGCACGGAAAAAAGAAATATAAACAGCCGCTAGTTGTGTCAGTACAGGAAGGCGGCTTTTTCTAATTAATGCTAATATTAATCCAAATATACAAGCTATCATCATAGCAGAAACTGCCATGATGATCGTTTGTGGTGCGTATTTTATCACATTGGGAAAAACGGATAAAAAATATTCAATATTCATTCAGGTATACACCTCAAGTCTTTTATTCTATAGTTATATCTTCTCCATAATATTTTTCAGAGAGTTTTTTCAACGTGCCGTCTTCACGTAATTTTTTTAGTTCTTCATTAAACGCTTTTAAAAGCTTGTCGCCTTCTTCGTTTTTAGCAAATGGAAATGCTGTTACATCGTGGGAAATTGGCTCCCCAACTAATTTAAGTGGAAGCTTGCTCTTTTTAATTTCGGCTTTTAAAATCGCAGAACTGTTCACATATCCGTCTACTTTGCCTGTTACTGCTTCATGCATTGCACTTTCACGTGTTTCATATGGTTTTAATGTTGCTATTTTATTTTTATCCCATGCTTCAAAGTTCTTTCCTTGGTTAGAACCAATAACGGAAGAGATTGTTTTTCCTTTTAAATCATCCAATGTATTAATTTCATCGTTGTCTTCTCTTACAGCAACCTGTGTACCAGAAAATGTGTATCCATCTGTAAAATTATATTTTGCTTTTCTTTCTTCTGTTACTGCAACATTGTTTGCAACTGTATCAAGTTTACCAGCTTCTAACTGCCCCATTAAACCAGCAAAGTCCGTTAATGTCCACTTCACTTCATAGCCTAAATTTTTCGCAATTGCTTCTGTAAGCTCAACATCAAAGCCAGTTAATTTTTCTCCATCTTTAAAGGTATTTGGAAAACTTTGACCTGTTGCTCCGATTTTAATTACTTTTTCTTCTTTATCTGCACCAGATTTATTGCCATTGCCGCAAGCTGCTAATGCAACTACTAATAATCCAATTAATAATAAACTTAAAAACTTTTTCATTATTTGTTCTTCCTATCTGTATAATTATTTTTTCTTTTGGCTGTTTTCATATAGAATGTTGCTTTTAAACTCGCAGCCTGAATACACTTCGTCCGTTTAGCGAGCGTCGAGCCTCCTCGTCGCATTACGCTCCTGTGGGGTCTCGTCTTTCTCGCATTCCCACAGGAGTCTACGTGTATTCAGTCTGCTGAGTACTGCTTCTCCCATTTTTTTACGTAAAAAACAACTAACTTTGAGAAAACAGCCTTTCTTTTAGACAAGGTCTTTTTTATAAAAGACCGTTGTATGACCTCGTCCGAGATTTGTTGTTCCTATTTGATAATATCCTTTTTTCTCATACATTTGCGATAGCCACGGATGATTTTCCGCTGTGCCCAATGTTACAGCAGGACTTCTTAACTCTTTGGCTATCTTGTCTTCTATTAAGGACAATACTTTAGAGCCGATTCCTTTTTGTCCAATCGTAGGATCGACTGCAAACCAGCCAATATGCGGAAAACCAGCCGGACCTGGCTGCGCTCCCCAAGGAAGGCGAATGCCAATGGTAGCAATAATAGATTCATCTTGCTCAAGTACGTAGCATAAATTATTCGTAATATGCTTTTTCACCATTTCTATATCTGCATGTGCTGCCGCAAAATTTATTCCTAAATCTCTAATCGACTGATATGCTTTTAACGTAACATCTAATACCTTTTCAGCATCTTCCAGAACCGCCAGACGGAAATTTTCTTTCATGACTAACCCCCCGCTTTACTTTGATTAATCAAGCAACCCTGTTTTTTGTATGCTGTTAAGCACTTGCTCTACCTTTTCAACAGCAGATCCTAAATAGGTTTCTGGGTTTAAAAGATCCTTTATCTCGTCAGCAGTCAACACATTCGATACTTGCTCGTTTTCTAGCAAGACATGTTGAAAAGCTTGTCCTTCTTCAATAGCTTTCATGGATAGTTCATAAACTAATTCATGAGCCGTTTGTTTACCGTACTTTTCAGCAAGAGCAAACATAATGCGTTCTGATAAAAGTAAACCGCCTTGTAAGTTTAAGTTTCTTAACATATTTTCCGGTTTTACAATTAATCCTTTTAAAATATTTTTTGTAGAAGCAAGCTGTGCAGATAAATAGATGCAAATTTCCGGAAGGGCAATCCACTCCCCTCTCCACGACATAGCATCTCGTTCATGCTCTACAATTTGAGAATCTTGAATAAGGGAAACACTATGTAAAATAGGACGTGTTAAACTTACAACACCTTCCAACGCTGCCGGATTGCGCTTATGCGGCATGGTTGTACTTCCAATTTTCCCTTTGCTGAACGGCTCTTCCACCTCATCAATTTCAGAGCGCATCAAATTGTAAAATTCATTTGCCAGCTTACCTAAAGTTCCACTTATTAAACCAATGACACTTGCATATTCTGCCACTCTATCCCTTGAAGAATGCCAACAAATTTCTGGAACCAATAATCCGAGCTTTTCTAATGTTTTCGCTTCTATTTCCGGTCCTTTTTCTCCAAAAGAAGCATACGTACCGACAGCACCTGCCATTACTCCGGTAAAAGTGCGAGATTCTAATGACTTTAAACGTTCCAAATGTCTTGCTGCTTCACTTAACACAACAGATAGCTTAAACCCAAAGGTTGTTGGCAATCCTTGCATTCCGTGCGTTCGGCCTGAAATCGGTGTAGTTTTATATTCTGAAGCGAGTCGTGCAAGCTCTCTCGCTACTTCTTTTAACTCCGACACAATCAATTCATGTGCTTCTTTTAATTGCAGCATCGTTCCTGTATCAACAACATCTTGTGTTGTCGCCCCGAAATGCACAAATTCTCCGTCTTCTCCTGCAAGAGACTGCAGAGCTTTTATCGTAGCATTTAATGAATGTTTGGCTTTTGCTGATTCTTCGGCAATTTCATTAAAATCAACTAAATCTGCTTTTGCTTTACTTGCGATTGTTTCCGCTGCTTTTTTAGGAATAACACCTAATTCCCCCTCTGCCAAAGCAAGGGCAGCCTCTACATCAAAGTGTTTTTGTAATCGATTTTGCTCTGACCAAACTTGACGCATTTGTGGTGTTCCAAAATTATTTTGCAGCAATATCATATCAATAACATGAGATCCCATTTGTTTCGTCCTCTCTTGTCGTACTATTCGTTACTAAGCGTTCTAGCAAATTAAAAAACTCTTCTTGCTCATCCAGAAGAGTTTGAATACTCATCTTCCGAAACAATGTATGTTTCAGTGGAATTAGCACAGTGCTGTTAAGCCTGTTGCTGAAGCTTCATCGGGCCAATCCCTCCACTTCTCTGGATAAGTTTTATTTATACATTATTTATCATTTAATTCCAACTTAGCTTATAAGAATTATAATAACTGGTTACTAATATACCTTCCGTGATATTTAATGTCAATATTAATATTCGACAAATTTTTTATTATTTACTATCTCTTTTTTCATCACTAATATTCGTTTATTTTAACCATTGACATCAATTACACACAAGCGGGCTGTCTCATATACATATCTTTGAGCCGCTCTTTTTTAGGGAAGAATCTAGTTGTTTTTATTTATTTCATCCTCTATCCACTGTACAATTTTATGTAAATATCCTTGTTTTTCATCGAGTGTTTCACAATATGGAACGATATACTGAATATTTGCAAGTGAAGCAAACTCTTTTTTCTCTTCCTCTGAACGTAAAAAAACAACTTTAGGAAACCGCTCTTTTTTATATCCCTCCACCAACAGAACATCATAATCTAAAAAGGAAAGCAATTGTTGTACCTTTTCAAAGCTCCATTCCTGTTTAGCCATCTCTAATTGTAGAATACCTTCTCCTTCGACGACACTGGCAAGAGCTCCTGCCTTTCTATGCTTTGTCGAATCTTTTAAATACGAACTGGGTGTTCCACCATGCCCGTGGTGCTTTAGAGCAACTACTCGAATTCCTTTTTCTGTTAATGCCTGAATCGTCCACTCCATCGCAGTCGTTTTTCCGCTATTTTGATAACCTACGAATTGAACAATCAATAATTTTCCCTGCCTTCTTGATCTTCTAATAAAAGCACATCGACTTCCATTCCTTTTTGATAACCTCTTGTTCCTCCCGGCAAAACGAGCAAACAATCTGCAAACGCAAGAGAGTAGATCACACTTGATTTATCCCTCCCTACTGGTGTTACAAATATTCTAGCATCTTGAAAATGAAGTTTACTACGGACAAATCGAGGAAATGGATTCGCTTTTGGAAAATCGCTTGCCAAAATAGCTCTTACTCTTTTCGCAAATGGCTTCTTGCTTCCCAGCATATCTCGGATAATAGGGCGTACATAAAGCTCAAAACCAACATAACATGCTGAAGGATTTCCTGATAATCCATACAATAATTTACCATCTAATGCAGCGATAGTTGTTACACTTCCTGGCCTCATTCCAATTTTATTACAAAGAACTTCTGCTTCAAGCTTCTCGTATACTAAGGGCATGTAATCAAAATCACCAACAGAGACCCCTCCAGTAGTTATAAACACATCCACCTCATCTATTGATTTTTTAATGAATTCACAGATATCTTCAAATGAATCAGGAAATTTCCCATAATATTTAGCCACAGCCCCGCTTCGTTCAATCTGAGCACAAAGCATGTAGCTATTGCTGTCGCGGATCTTCCCTGAGACAAGAGGTTCATCCACATCCAGCAATTCATTGCCAGTAGCAAATACTCCGATAACAGGTTGACGCATAACTTTCACTTCACTATAACCAAAGGTTGCTAATAGAGACTGCACCCCAGGATTTATCTTCACTCCCTTTTCTAGTAATCTTGTACCTTTCTGAATATCTTCTCCTTGAAAAGAGATATTATCGCCTTTTTTCAGGCTTCTTTTTATTTGAATATATGGCTTCCCATTTTTCTTTATTTCCTTTACTAGCTCAAGCATCATGACAGCATCACAGCCTTCTGGTATTTGTGCACCTGTCATAATTCGCACTGCCTGAGATCGCTGAATCTTTTTAGCGCTTACCATCCCTGCTCCTATATAATCCACTACCTCCAGCTCTACAATATTTTCAGAAGTAGCCTCAAATGTATCCTCTGTCCGCAAGGCAAATCCATCATAAGGTGATTTATCAAACCTTGGTATATCTGTAGTAGCTATAATTGTTTCTCCTAAAAAATGCCCCATCGCTTTTTTAAGTTTAACTGTTTGCGTAGTCCCCCGCTGGCGGTACTTCCATACTTTTTCTATAGCTTCCTCCACTTGAATCGGTTTACGAAAAAGTGTCATCGACTCTTCCTCCCTACATTCATTACGTTATCGCTTTAATTCCTCACAATATATATTTTGTATAATCGCTTCGGTTATTAATATTAACGAATATCTCCTCGTTAAAGTCTTCTACAAACTTAACAGAAATATGTTCTAATAAACCGTTCACCGACAAAGCATTTTTTCTTAATGCTTGATGTATTTGTTCTTTCACCTTTCGATGGTAGACAGCAATCAGCGGCTGAGCTTTACCGTTTACTAAGGGAACCACAGCTTCCACTCCCTCTTGAATAGAATTTAGTAGTTTCTCAATCGTCTGTTTCGTAATAAACGGACTATCTATTGGTAAAACGAAATACCATTCTGCTTCTATTTCATCCATTACTGAGTAGATTCCTGCCAATGGACCATACCCTTGAAATGGTTTAAGATCTTCTATCACTTCCACTCCCTTATTACACTTAAATCGATTTTTGATATTCGGGTGGGCTACAAGATAGATTCTAGCCGCAACTGATACCAAAGCCTCTATGGAATATTGATAAAAAAATTTCCCCTCTCTTTTAGCAAACGCTTTTGGTTCACCATACCTTTTTGATTGCCCGCCAGCTAATATAATGCCAATTAATTCATCTACTTTAGCCATCTATACTATTCCTTTCTACAACAACGTTTTATTTAATTATCAAATAGATAGAATTAAAAATTATTTTGGCTGTTTTCTCAAAGTTTGTTGTTATTCACGTAAAAAAAAATGGGAGAAGAAGTACTCAGCAGACTGAATACACGTAGACTCCTGTGGGAATGCGAGAAAGACGAGACCCCACAGGAGCGTATGCGACGAGGAGGCTCGACGCTCGCCCACGGAAAGCGAAGTGTATTCGGGCTGCGGGGTTAAAAGCAACAATCTATACAAAAACAGCCATTTTTTTATGATGATAAAGCCTTAATACAAATATGATAAATACATCTTTTAGAAAGTATTTTACCACATTAGCCAGGATCTTATTATGAGAAAATTTCGACAATGTAGAGAAGAGACAGTGCTGTGTATGTTCAATTTTTCCAACAACGTAGAAATGTTTGACATTGATTAAGCCATCTTGATAGTATGGGCTCTGCAAGTACTTCTTTTCCAACAGAGGTTGTGAAGAGAACCTTATGATTATTTCCCAATAACAATTACTCTTCTACTTTTAAAACAACCTCCATATATATATAATAAAGATACTACTTGAAAGGATTTTAGATCAAAAGTGAACCTATTTAATAAGTTTTTTCTCCCAATATTAATTATATTCATCTTTTTCCTTATTTGGATTAAAAGCGATATACAGCTGTCTCTCAACTTTCCAATTATCCTATTTATGATTGTTCCCTTTTGGATTTATTATCGTTTTCATAGATATAAGCAGCATCGGAATTTTATATTCACGAGAGAAATATTAAAAAATATTTTCTTTCTTTACTTATTAATTGTTTTGTATGTTACGTTAAACCCATTTCACTTTTCGCCGCCAGGAAATCAAGGAAACTTAAACTTAGTTCCTTATGTACAAATTCTTTATCAGTATAAATATAAACCACCTATGTTCTGGATGCTCTATACGCTTGGCAATATTATTATGTTTGTTCCTTTCGGATTCCTTTTTCCAGCCATCTATAGAAGACGTTTTAAACTGATTGTTACTATTATGGTGGCTGCTTTATCTTCGTTAACAATTGAATTAACACAGTACTTCTTTACCATCGATCGTGCAGCAGATATAGATGACCTTATCTTGAATATGGCAGGAGCAATTATTGGGTATCTATTCTTCAGCTTAACAAAAAAAATAGTAGATAAAAGCAAAACGATTATTTTTTATTTTAATCAGTAAATAGGTAATCTGAAGAATATCAAAAACGATTTTCTTCCTGACCCCCCAATGCCTAAAAGCGTCTTCTTGTAGGAAGACGTTTCTTCTTTATTCATCTAGGGGAGTTTTGTAAAAAAGGTGCGAATTAGGTAAAGTTTATGTTAATTTTTTGGTCTTTCGTTGAAAATTGCTGATTATTTTATGGATAATATGTTTAGTCCTAGACTTCATTCAAGCTGATTTGAGAAAAGTTCATACAATATAGCATCACAAGTATAATACTAAATGTTAAATAAAAGAGGTCGCTAATGAAAATTTTATTTGTAGTTAATCGGTTTCCTAATCTTTCTCAAACCTTTGTTAGTAAACAGGTGGACGGCATGATTGCCCAGGGTCATGAAGTTAGTGTATTAGCTGGTTCGAGTGATGAAAAAACTGGATTTTCTTTTCTCCAACAAAATATCAAAAATATGATTTATTATAAAAATCCTAGCAAACATCTTTCAAAGATAACTAGATTTATGGCGCTGTTGCCAAAATGTTTTTTTAGAAGACCAATTCTTACATTAAAAGCTTTAAAGTATGGAAGTTTATCTTTTAAACTACTGTTTGCAATAGACGCTCTTAGTAAACAGAGTGGAAAATATGATATTCTTTATGCACATTTTGGGCCAAGTGGAAATTTTGCGTCTGCTCTTAAAAATTTAGGAGTATTGAATGGAAAATTAGTGACTGTTTTTCATGGATACGATATGTCAACTTACATTGATAAAGCAGGAAGCGATATTTATCGTGATTTATTTATATACGGAGACTTATTTTTGCCGATCAGCCATTATTGGAAAGGAAAGCTGGTGGGAATGGGATGTAGTGAAAATAAAATAAAGGTTCACTATATGGGAATCAATGTAGATGATTTTCAATTCAATCCAATCGTCCCGACAAAGCGGATAAAACTTTTAACAGTGGCAAGATTAACGGAAAAAAAAGGGACAATTTATGCAATTGAAGCTGTTCAAAAGCTGATAGAAAAAGGATATGATATCGAATTAAATATAATCGGAGATGGACCATTAAAGAGCCAACTTGCAGAAATAATTGGTAATCAGGATAACATTCATTTATTAGGGCCAAAACCGAATGAAGAAGTCAAAGCCTATTTACAAGACTGCACCATTTTTTTACTGCCAAGTGTGGTTGCTCAAAATGGCGATATGGAGGGAATTCCAGTTGCTTTAATGGAAGCCATGGCAATCGGGAAATTAGTCATTTCAACCTATCATAGTGGAATACCAGAGTTGATCCAAGATAATGAAAACGGCTGGTTAGTACCTGAAAGAGATAGTGCTGCATTGGCGGAAAAAATCGAGGAAGTTCTTTCCAATAAAGAAAAATGGGGCACTATTCAGCAAAATGCCAGAGCAAAGATTGTCCAAGATCATAATTTGCAGCCTTTAAATAAACAATTAGAAGACTATTTTTATGCTATTTTGGAAGAATAATACAAACAAAAAGGAGTAGACAATAGATACCGATCTATTGCAAAATTGTATGAACCAAGTTATAAAAAAATTCATTGGTTTTTCTGTGGGACCTGTTTTGGGTGCGTTTATTGCATTTATCACGATACCATTAACGACTCATTTTGTTCATCCGGATGAATATGGAAAAGCAAGTATGTTTTTATTGCTTCAAATGGTTTTAGCGTCCTTCTTGTACCTAGGATTAGATCAATCGTATACAAGGGAGTATCATTCATCCAAAAATAAATTGCACTTATTTCAACAGGCAATACTTATCCCATTGGCAATAGCCGTTTTAATACTTTTGATTTCCATTATATTTTCCAGACAAATATCCGTTTGGCTATTCAGCAGTCCAAATCATATCATCCCAGTGATACTTATTGGTGTCATGGTCGTATTTATGGTAATCGAAAGGTTTATTTTGCTATCTATTCGGATGGAAGAAAAAGCGTTAGAATATTCCTTGCTTAATATTTTTGTTAAACTTTTTATGTTGATATTGACTTTAATTTTTGTCTTGTTTATTAGAAGAGATTTTCTGGCTGTCGTCTACTCTACTATTTTTGGACAAATTTTAGGCGACTTGTATTTAGTAATTAGGTACAGATATCTCTTTTCATTCAACCATTTTTCCGTTGATAAAGATATGCTGCGAAAAATGGTGATATTTGGGCTGCCGCTCGTTGTGGCTACTTCTTTAACAGGCTTATTAAACTCGCTTGATAGAATCTTTTTAAGAATTTGGAGTGACTATTATAATATCGGGATATTTACGGCAACGCTGAAAATAGCGGGAACATTGGCCATTATTAAAACTAGTTTTACTAGTTATTGGGTTCCGATGGCGTATAGATGGCATGAAGAAGGAAAAGAGCTGAAATATTATAAATTAATGAGTGATTCCATTTTATTGTTCATGTCTATTGTGTTTTTTGGTATTTTAATTTTTAAGGATTTTATAGCAGCTATTCTTTCAAGCGGCTATTCAGATTCGAAGTATCTTATTGCGTTTTTATGTCTGCAGCCTATTATGTATACAGTAAGTGAAACTACTTGTTTAGGGATTGTATTCTCTAGAAAAAGCTATCTGAATATTTGGGTTAGTGTCGTTTCGGTCATCCCGAATTTAATACTTAATATTCTATTAGTCCCTAAATTCGGGGCAACAGGGGCAGCTATCGCGACATCTGTATCCTATCTGTGTTTCTTTATTGCCAGAACTTATTTTTCCAATAAAAATGGCATGAAATTTTCAACGGTTAAACATCATCTTGTATTCTGCATCTTGTTAGTAAGTGCTGTTTTAAATGTATTTCATCTAAATTATATTATTCTATTTACGATATTACTAATGGTGATTGCCTTGCTGATTCAAGCATCTACTATTAAAGAGTTATTAAAAGTAAAGAGTGGAGTAAGGGAGGCTGACCCAATAGCCATCAAGTTAGAGAAAAAATGACCAGAGAGGCGGATAGTCTCTCGGTCATTTTTTGTTATCCTTATCGTAATTTAAGAAATCTTCATTCGCATTTAAATCATTGTATAACATTAAAAAAGCCTACCTTCCTATAAAATGCAATAGAAAGAACGCTGAAACTTATTCTTCCCCAATAATTCTTACTTCCGTTTCTAAGTCTACATCAAAATTCTTTTTTACTGTTTTTTGGACATGCTGAATTAAAGAGAGGTAGTCATTTGCTGTTGCATTTTCAACATTTACGATAAAACCAGCATGCTTCGTTGATACTTGTGCACCGCCGATTTTTGTCCCCTGCAGCCCACTGTCTTGTATTAATTTTCCTGCAAAGTGATTTGGCGGTCTTTTAAAGACACTTCCACAAGAAGGATATTCAAGCGGCTGCTTGGATTCACGCAAAAAAGTCAACTCATCCATCTTTGCTTTAATCGCTGCATGAGTTCCTTCCGTTAAGCAAAATGTGGCTTCTAATACAATAAAACCATTTTTTTGAATGCTGCTCGTTCTATATCCTAATTCTAAATCGTCTTTTGTCAACACCATCACTTCACCGGATTTTGTCAACACCTTTGCACTTTCTAAAACATCAGCTACTTCTCCGCCATACGCACCAGCGTTCATATATAAAGCACCACCAACAGAACCGGGAATTCCACAAGCAAACTCTAATCCTGTTAACCTTTGCTCTAAAGCAAATCTTGATGTTTCAATAATTGCTGCACCACACTGTGCAATTATTTTATTATCCTCTAATGTAATATCTGTTAACTTAGTTAAATTAAAGACAACCCCTCTTATTCCCCCATCTCTAATTAACACATTGGATCCGTTTCCTAATATCGTGATAGGAAGACCTTGTTTTAATGCATATTGATACGCATCTTGTATTTGCTCATATGTTGTAGGGAATAACAGAAAATCAGCTTTTCCGCCAATTTTAGTGTACGTATATTTATTTAAAGGTTCATCTATTTTAACATTCTCTACCGATAAAATTTCCATAAAGTCAGTAATTATTTTATTTTTTTCCATCATATCAACCTTTACCTTCTCTACATATTTGCTTCTATTGTATACCATTATGATAAAAGCGTACGACAAATGTAATCAAATTTATCTGACACTCCCATCGCTTAAGCAATGGGGTTCTGAAAAACTCTTGCTTCTCTTAATTCATACATGTACAAGTACATTCACACACTCCACACTCTTACTAGTGGACGGCTTGGGAATTAAGCACTGACATTAATAAACATTATGTTTAAAGGTTTATTCAGAACTTTCACAGCCAAAGCAACCTCTGTTACCATTTGCGACTGCATCTATGGTCCTCACAGACTCGGTAGGTCACACCGCCATTTTTGTTTTTTAAACTACTGCTGCAGCTTTCTTGTTTTTTAATTGAATGCCGGAATTTAACACTATTATACCTTGTTTCTCTATTCGTTCTACTTCTTTATCATGTAAAGATTAAACATTTCAAACGTCTTTTCACAACGCTTTCACGTTTTAATAGTTCTCCAAGACACGACTTACTTCTAAATCACTCTCTATATCTTTTATAATAGAAGGATTTGTCCATAATTCCATCGTTAATACGTAGGAAGGCGTTGTCTCCTTTACCATTACAAAACCCCATATCGAACATTTGTTTGCACAATAATTATAACATATAAAACAGGACAATTGTATCTTTTAACAAAATGTTCAAAAAAGAAAATTACTCCCACACCTGAAGGAATGGGCTTCCTTTGCCTAAAATTCTGTGAACTTTTTATATATCTTACATAAGAAAAGCGCAGGCGCCTTGCTCAGCCCCGAAGAAAAATGTTCTCTTGACTCAAAAAGTAAAATACACTTTTTGAGTCAAGAGGTTATCTTTCACAGGAGCTAGGCGCTGGCCGGCTAAATACGCAAAAAAGGAAAATCGACTAAGTACGCCACGTCCTGTACGTCGAAGCTAGACAGTTATCTAAGTTAAAACTCTTATGCTTTCTTATCTTTAAATATATGTTTTCGAATCTATTTCATGTTAAAAATTTCTATTTTTCACACACTAGCTGTAGCTTGTTTCAAAGTCTTATCTGCATGTGCTTCTATTAAGTCATAAGACAAACATACCGGTTTATTTGTTTTCGGATCTTTTACAATAACTGCTTCGATATGAAAAACATCTTTTAATACTTCAGACGTCATCACTTCATCTGCAGTTCCTTCTTTCATTAATGTCCCTTTATTCATGGCCACCATTCGATCAGAAAAACGAGCAGCATGATTTAAATCATGGATAACCATTACAATCGTTCTATTTTCCTCTTTATTTAGTTTTTTTAACAGCTGCAATACCTCTAATTGATGAGCCATATCTAAATACGTTGTCGGTTCATCTAAAATTAATAAATCTGTTTCTTGAGCAATGGCCATCGCTATCCACGCTCTTTGTCTTTGTCCGCCAGACAATTTATCGACATCTTGGTCCATTAAATCTTTTAAACCTGTTACTTGCAGTGACCATTCAATCACTTCTTTATCTTTTTCACTTAAGCGAGCAAAACCTCGTTGATGAGGTGAACGACCGTATGAAACCAAATCAAAAACAGTCAAACCAGCAGGTGCATCTGGTGATTGCGGCAGAACGGCCATCTTTTGGGCAATTTGCTTTGTAGGAATTTTATGTATTTGTTTCCCATCTAAATACACAAATCCTGACTTCGCTTTATGTATTCTTGCCAATGTTTTTAATTATGTATTCTTGCCAATGTTTTTAAAATAGTCGATTTCCCACATCCGTTAGGGCCAATAATCGTTGTTATTTTTCCGGCTTGAATGTCAAAGCTTAAATCTTTCACAATGATTTTTTCTTCATAACCAATTTTTAAATGTTCAGTTGAAAGTATATTCAAGGTGATTGCTCCTTTATTACGTTTTCGACATTTAAAAAACAGGAACAGCAAATACTGCTCCTGCCTTTTTATAAATTCCGTTTTGCTAATGCTAATTTTAATCCAAATCCTATTAATACGACACCTGTAATTCTATCCATCGCTTTTTGCACCTTAGCGGATAATAGCCATTCCCGCATAAAATGAATAAAAAAAACATATACAAAAAACCAGCTGATGGATAATAGTGTATAAACGATGCCCATTGTTATAAGCTGCCATGTAGTGCTTGTTCCAGGCTGGACAAATTGTGGTAAAAATGTGATGAAAAACATCGCCACTTTTGGGTTAAGGATATTGGATAATGCCCCTTGTTTAAAAGCAGACACTTTAGAATAGGACTGTTTTTTCTGCTCCACCCCTGTATTTTTTTTACTTTTATGTGTTAAAAAAGAGGATACCCCCAAATAAATTAAATAAATAGCACCAACATATTTAACAATTTCAAAAGCAAGTGCAGACTGCATTAGAATAGCCGATAAACCAAATGCCGCAGCAAATGTATGAACTAATGATCCTGTTGTAATTTCTTATGCAATTTTAAATCCATCTTTTTTGCCGCCCGAAATGGTTCGTTTTGTAATAAGCGCTGTATCTACACCAGGACTCATCACAACAAATAGTGATAATACAATAAAAGTAAAAAAGTTATCCATCTTCCTCACTCCTTAACTATTCGTTCCATCTAAATATTGGCTATATTCTAACATATTGAAATAGTATTTAATACCTTTTCTTAACAATTATCATTATTTCATTAGAAATCACACTTGCTAGCGGCTACGATAACCCCATCCCTCATACTCTCAAAAATATAATCCTTTGCAATCGGATTAATTACTAGCCAATGAGTTGAAATGATTGCCCATAAATACATGCAGGAAGTAAAAAACATCACAAAGGGGACAGGATCTATTCCTTTTGGTGTGATGCCAATTAAATAAGAAAAGGAAGCTAATACTTGTAAGATGATCCCTAATAATAATATTAATATTTGTTTCCACTGCTTTGTCCTCGTTTTTATCCAATGCCGGATAAGAAGAAGACCCCAATCACATAAGTTCCAAACGTATAACTGCCGTGGACAACATGGAAAATAATTTTTCATCAACAAACAAAAAACTGGTGATAAAAGATTACAGCATCTTCTATCACCAGTTTTTTATTCATGGATTAAACCTTTTGCAATAAAGCGTTGGCAACTTTTTCAGCAGTAGCTTCTCCATTCGCAATACACGCCGCTATTCCTACTCCATAATAAGAGCATCCTGCCAATAATACATCAGGATAAAGGCTCGCCAATTTAGATGTTAAATTGTCGATTGCTTCTTTATGATGTAAAGAATAAACCGGCATCAAGTTATTCCATTTTGTAATCTCATAACTTGTTGGTTTTACTTTAATGCTAAGGCTTTTTTCAATATCCTTTACTGCTACGTTTACTAGTTCTTCCTCTGTTAATTCATTCAAATACTCATAAGCTGGATTAGATTTTTTATAAAATACTCTAAGGAGCAATTGATTGTTTTTCGATGTATGTTTCCATTTTCTGCTCGTCCAAGTGCATGCATTACATGTTAATTCGCTATCCTCTGCGACAATAAAACCCGTCCCATCTTTAGGAAGAACATCGTCTGAAACATTATATGCTAAATACATGGTAATATTAGATGAATTTTCCAACTTGTTAAAATCTGTATCCAATTCTTTATTCGCCAACAGCTGTTGAGACACATCTTGTGGTGTTGTTAATATAACGGAGTCTGCTTCTATGTCTTCGTGATTAGAAAAAGATAATCGATAGTTGCGATTATTTTTATTAATTTTCGTAGTTTGTACCCCTTTTAAAATCGTTACATCAGTTAGTACTTCTTCTAATCGATTAATAATGGTGGATAACCCATTTTTAAAGGAAATAAATTTTTTATTGGCAGCAGATTGAAAGCTATTTTTATTTTTTGCTAACCCTTGAATAATGCTTCCGTATTCATTTTTATAATCTAATAAATACGGAAGAGTAGACGCCATCGTTAAAGAATCTAAATTTCCAGAATAAACACCTGCCAACACAGGAGCGATTTGTTTCTCTACTAATTCTTTTCCAAAAAAATACTCTAAAAATTCGCCAATCGACGTTTCTTTTGTAAAATGTTTATTCCGTTTAAATAGATCTTTTAACGCTTCTAATTTTCCTCTTGCAGAAACAAGTTCACTTGAAAATAATGAATCCAAACTCATAGGAATGCCAAAAATAGAGTCTTTAGGTATTTCTAAAAGCTTATCTTTTGTGTGGATATACGAGATTCCTGTCGCATTATAAACAAGCTCGTCTTCTAATTGAAGCTCCTTTACAAAGGGGAGCACATTTTTATTTCTGGCAACAATCGAATCCGCTCCCGTCTCCATAATAAAATTATCTTTTTCGATAGAATGTATTTTTCCGCCCAACGTCTCTTTTTCTTCTACTAAAAGAAGCTGCACATTTAAATTATTTTTTTGTTTTATTTTTTGCAAATAATACATCGTAGATAATCCAGTTATGCCTCCACCTACAACGACGATTTTTTTCAAACGATTCACTCCTAATTCCATTTAGTTATACGGTCATTATCCCATGTTTTATATCGATGAACAGCTAATCTTTTGTGTCTATTTGTTAACAATTATCTGTGGTTATTATAACGTAATCCAGTTTAAAGACAAAAAGCATCACCTCATCCGTAAGATGAAGTGATGCCTCTTTCAAAAACCTCTATTTGCTCGAAGCTATCTTTAGCATTTCGGCAAAGATATTATTCCAGTCTTTCGTCTTTGCTAATTGAATTCTTCTGTTAATTAAGCCTTTATTGTCCAATTCCTTCTCCAGCTCTTCACAAGCCTCAATAAAAACTTGGCTGCTTGATGTGTCAATAGAACTGTAAACTCCAGCCTCTTTGTATTGGTTGGTGGATGGTAAATGGACGCCAACTGCCGCTTTTCCTGCTGCCAAGAATTCAAACAGCTTCAGTGGAAAAATAGCTTTATTATAAAGAGATTGTTTATATGGCATCATCCCTATATCAATTAGATTCATATATAACGGAACGGTTTGCGGCGGAACACTCCCTGTCCACACTACATTTTCCTCCGTTAATAATTGCTGAAAATCATGGCTATTATTGGTGCCGTCTGGGCCAACAAATAAGAAAAACCAGTCTTTTTTTTGTTGAGCGACTTTTTTTATTAAAGCAAAATCTAGTTTAGGTTTAATTCCACCAATATAACCAAACACCGTTCCAGTCGCACTTTCAGGAAGAACGTTCTCCGCTTTTTCAGCCATTTGGAAAGAAGAAAATTCTACGCCGTTCTCATATATAGAGACATTTTTGCTCACTGGCACTCGTTCTAGTATTTTATTGTATAAATAGATAGACGTACAGGTGATATGATCTGCCTTTTTAATTATCTTTTCTTCGCTGCGATAAATCAGTTTTTGCCGAACAGCTGATAAAAACGACGATGTTCCATTGATTGGCTGTGACCACAAATCACTGCAATCATATAGGATTTTATCCCATGGAAATAGATCAGAAAGGGCAGAGAATGCTGGATACGTATACCAAAGCGTTAGTTTACATTCCTTCTTCCTTTTATTTAAATAAGCTAAGAGAGACTCTAGTTTTTTTTGATAAAAAAAAGAAAGAAAACGACTGAAACGAAAAAGTTTATTTTCACCTGCATCTGCTATAGGCCATTGTGTAATACCATTTTGCAGCTTTATTTGAGACGATTTATTGTTAGAAGCAGGGCATAGCCAAATAACTTCCTCTGAATCTTCCTGTTGCTGCAAGTATTCTGCAAGACGATGCCTACGATAACGCAATAAGTCTCCTGTCCATTCTCCAGTTGCAACAACTACATGGATGTTTTTTATCATTATTCCCTACTGCTCCTTATCGTTATAGTCTTTTGCGGACGGCATGAAATGCATAGTGAGAAAAACACCAAGTTGCTTGTAAGAAATTCAACTTTTCGATCTGACGGTAGACATACCATGTTTTTTGAGCTGCCTTCCACTTGTTCCCGGAGATAGATAAATTCCCTACTCTGTATTCTGCCAGCACTTCATTGATTCCGTATGCTTTATGCCCTTTTTTTAATATGCTTAACCATGTTGCCAAGTCTTGCCGAGTTCGAATATTTGGCATTTGGATAGAACCCGTTTTCATACGGTCAATAACAACTGTTAAACAGCCGACAATTGTATTTTTTAACATATCATGATATGAGACTTCTTTTGGTGCCGATATTATTTTTCCTAAAAGAACGGCATCTTCCGACATATACTCATATGCTGTGAAAGTAAATGCATATTGATGCTGTTTCATAAATCCCAGCTGCACAGATAATTTATTTGGTTTCCACTTGTCATCACTATCTAAAAAAGCAACAAATCTTCCTTTTGCATGCTCGAGTGCTTTATTTCTTGCTACTGCTGCTCCCCCGTTTTCCTTCTCGTAAAAGACATGTATTCTTTCATCTTCTTTTTCTACCTTCCGCAGCAAGCTTTGCGTTCCATCTGTTGAACAGTCATCGACAATGATCAATTCCCAATTTTTATACGTTTGTTTTAAAACAGATTGAACACTTGCTTGAATATACTTCTTGCAATTGTATGAAGGCATAATAATAGAAACTAGTTCTTTTTCATACTTCATCTGAAG
Organism: Niallia yueguangensis; assembly: GCF_052663115.1. Classification (NCBI taxonomy): domain Bacteria; kingdom Bacillati; phylum Bacillota; class Bacilli; order Caryophanales; family Bacillaceae; genus Niallia; species Niallia yueguangensis. The sequence continues at coordinate 200,470 of NZ_JBQTCX010000005.1, read as the reverse complement.
ACACCTTTCTTTTAGAGGTTGTTCAAAAAGCCACTAAATGATAGCTGCTAATCTCTTCGTTTGCTTTCTTCTTATTTGTTACCTTTTTGAACTCTCGCTTTTCGGATATCTTGTCTGCCTTTCCGGTATGAGCACCCAAAAGAAACTGAAAGTGATTCCTAATAAAGCACCTAAAATCCCTCTATCTTTTGCCGATAATTGTCTACCTTTCTCTAGTAGCACAACATCTTTAACTATCGAAGCAGGCATCGTATCTAGCTCGCTCATCTGTAAATCATATAAAAAACGCTGTTTATCAACAGCCGTTTCCGGACTGGCTTTGATTTTTTCTAAAGCTGTAATATTTTCATCAATTATCGACTTTTTTACAGCATAATGTTCATTATCTACCTTTAAAAATGCGTTAATGATGCTTGTTAAGTGTGCTGTCGAATCTGCTTCGGAGTCGCTTGTATACGTAAAATGAAGGGTATTATTGGTAGAAGCAGTTACACTCAAAGATTGATCGAGAGTTTCATACCAACTTTTATCAATATATTGATCGTAAAACCCTTTATTCGTTATCATCTGTATTACTTGTACGGTATTATTAAAGGCAGGGTTATCATAGCTTCCTAACTTTACATCCGCTTCCGTTGTAAAGGTTTGCTTTTCCTTTCCAAAGGGTATCAGTGCACCAATCAGGCTGCACATAATAATCACGCCTAAACATAACCATATATATTTTTTCAAACGTTGAGCTACTCTAACAATAATTTCTTTCATTTCAAAACATACTCCCTCGTTCTTTTTTGTTTCCGCTTTTTTAAAACTGATATGGCAGCAAGAACAAATCCTAAAAACACCCAATGGAAATAAAGATTGCTAACCGAGCTTGGGCTGATGCTTGAAACAAGAAAAGCGATTTGAGCTGTTAAACATGCTTCTAATAACATCTTGTATGTTGGACTGTTAGATAACTCATATAGTTTATATAAAGAGAAACAGAGGTAGAAAATAATACTGATATAGCCTAACAAGATGAATATTCCGAAATTCCCAATAATCTCTGCTAACCAGTTATGAACTTGCCACACATTCCCAGTAGGGAAAATGGGGTATTTTTCTAAATAATAGGGTAGATTACCTGCACCTACGCCTATTCCATATGAATCGAGCACATAATAAAAAGTGTTTTTTAATAAATTAATTCTTGCTAAATTAGAAGGAAGCGGCTCTGTCCCCCCATAACTTGCTGAAAGCATCGTCCATTCTTCCATTTTATTGATGACTTTAGGAACAGCGATTAACATACCAGCTATAGCACCAAAAACGGCGGCACTGCCGATTATTTTTTTTATCTTTTTATTTAACAATAAAAAGAAATAAACACAAAGGCCAACGATAATCGCTAATAAACTAGCACGGGATTCTGTTAAGTAAATAACATAAGCCGAAACACATCCTAAAATTAAAGAAACGTTTCTGATCCATACACTGCTGCTGTTTCTTGCAGCAGCTATATAAAAAAAGAAAGAAATAGATAAAAAGGTGGCAAAATCGTTTTGATTAAAAAATACGGCCGTTGGGTAGGAAAGCTTATAGCTTGGTCCACCATAAAGACTAGAACTTGGGAGCTGAATTTGCATAAAATGATTGATTAACCCAAGTACCAACAGAACGGCCGTCATGCCCATCCATATTCCGTAAAAAACAAGCACTTGAGAAATTCTTGTAAATAGTATGTTGACTAAATACATAAACAAGATGCCGATTGTCAGCAGCATCATATATTTGACTGCATCCATTACAGATTTTGACCAAAGAATAGAAATGCTGCCGTAACAAAACCATATACATAAAAACAACCAGACACCCTTTAATGGGAGCTTCTCAAAATCTTTTACAAGCCGTTTTTCCTTGATGCTATATAAAAGATACATAACAACTGCTACAATCAACATAAATCGATAAAAAAACAAATTAAAAAAACCAATATTTATACTAAAAACTGACTGATTAAGAAAGGTGGCAGCAACTAATATATACATGACACCTCTCAACTGTTGCCCTGTTGTAAAAACTGAATGCATATAGGTAATTACTACAAATGCGATCCATACTGCTGAAAAAACAAACAGCCATTTTATTTCCAACTGAAAGAAGGTAACGAAAAAAGATACAATGACAAACAGAAGGATGGATGCACCTATTGTCTGGCGAACCGTTTGATTACTTTCCATGTACTTCATATCCTTCCATTTAATCACTTTAATTGCTGCAATAGTTGTTTAGAATACAACAATGTTTCTCTTAAACCAATATCCATGCTTGTTTTTGGAGCCCAGTCCAATACCTTTTTCGTTTCATTGTTACATAATAAGCTATGGCGAATATCCCCTGCTCTTTCTTGTTCATACTTTACTTGAACCTCTTCTACAAACGCAGCCTCTTTCATTTTTGTCCATAGTTCATTTACAGAAATGGCCGTATTGGAAGAAACATTCACACAAATGTTTCCAATTGTATTTAATGCTTTAACATTTGCAGCGGCCACATCTTTTACATAAATAAAATCCCTCGTTTGCTCTCCATCTCCGTATACGATCAGATCTTTGTTTTCGCTTAGTCTTTCTGCAAAAATGGAAACAACGCCGCCTTCCCCTTTGGCGTCCTGCCTTGGGCCATAGACATTGCTGTATCGAAGTATGCTGTATGGCAGTTGATAAAATTTATAAGCCATCTTTAAATATTTTTCTACTGTCAGTTTCGTTAACCCATATGGTGATTCTGGCACGGTCGGATGTTCTGTTGTTACTGGCAAATATAGCGGATTTCCATAAACCGCAGCTGATGATGCAAATACTAATTTTTGAACAGAAGCCTTTACAGCTGCTTTCATTACATGAAGAGATCCTTTAACATTCACGTTTTCATCATGTAATATATTGTGCACGGAATCTGCAACACTCACTTGTGCTGCTTGATGAATAATATAATTAGGTTCTAATGATGCAATAAAATCAATAATTTTCGGATTAGTAATATCATATTGGTAAATTTCAACAGGAAGATGTGCAATATTACTGTATGAACCTGTAGAAAAATTATCGATGACGATTACTTTATATCCCTTTTCCAGCAGTTCTTCTGCAATATGTGATCCTATAAAACCTGCTCCACCCGTTACAACCACTTTATTCATCCTTCATCCTCCTAAAATCTCCTGTTATGATTTCTTATCACACTTGTGAAATGAGTGTTCAGGCTGTCGACAAACGCTTTCGATCAGTCTGAACGTTTTGCAAATTGTAAATTGTCTACACTCTGACCACTTGTGAAATGAGTGTTCTATAGTAATACATGTTCAAACTGTCCAAAATTAATCAGGAACTCCTCCAACAAGTGTACAAACAACGGGTATTTTTAACGAAAGTGCCTCTATGACAACAGTTGGCATTCCTTCTGTATAGGAAGGCAAAGCAAAAATATCACTAGCAGACAAATACTCTGCTACCCTATCATTTTGAAGCTCTCCCAGGCTGTTGTTAATTAGGATACACACTTGTAATCCATAAAACTTTTATAACCATCTTCCCATCACAAAATTAATAAAGCTTATCGCGGTATAGGTTCACGCAACAACTTCTAATTGATTCGTTAATACAACTGCAAATAAGGTGATGCCGTATAAAAACATAACGGCAGTATCCCAATAAAACGCTATATTTTAGCAGTTTCTATTTTTCCTATTTTTTGAAAAAATAGGTCCTTCTGCAATAAATATAGTGCCTGCTGGCCAATTGGCGCCAATAAAAATAGAAGAGCAATTAGCCTGACATCAGGAGTTAATGCCTCTTCGTCAAAAAAGTTTACTAGAATTGGACTGCTCAGCTGCAAGCCTAAAAATAGAAAAATGCCGAGCACAATATTCAACCAAAACAACGTGGACAGCTGCTTGTGGGATGCTTGTTCTTTTTGAATAATGGCAGATCCTAGGCCAAGGTCCAATATTATTTGTGAAAACATAATAATCGTCGTAAGCATGCCGACCGTGCCAAATTCATGAACAGTTAAGGTATTTCCAAGCAGCCAAAATTGCATTATTTGTATTACTGTAATAATAATGGTGGAAAAACTAGTCCACTTCGCACCATTTGTTATTTATTTTTTTACAGAGAACAATTAACGAGCACCTTCTCCTGTTAAAATAACCTTTATTGTTTTAACTAAAATTTTCAGTTCTAATTTAAAGGTTAAATTACCTATATATTCCATATCATATTTTAGTTTTTCTTTTGGTGTGATATCGTAACCACCATTTACTTGCGCTAATCCGGTTAATCCAGGCTTTACAATAAGACGATTGGAAAACCCAGCAATTTCACTGTCGAACTTCGCTGTAAAATAAGGTCTCTCAGGCCTTGGGCCAATAAGGGACATATCTCCTTTTAATACAGATAGTAGTTGGGGCAATTCATCGATTCGCGTTTTTCGGATAAAAGCACCCACTTTTGTCACCCTTGGATCATTGGCTTCTGCCCATTTAGCGCCATCTTTCTCAGCATCATTTCTCATCGAACGAAGCTTGATTAAATTAAAATATTTGCCTCCTTTTCCTACTCTTTGCTGTACATAAAAAGGAGATCCTGGCGTTTCTATTACAATTAATACAGCAAATAACAGCAAGATTGGTAAGGAAACAACAATACCAATTGTGGCTAAAACGAAATCCAACGCTCTTTTCACATACAAATAATATTCCACTTGTTTAGGCAAGGATATTTTAGAAGCTTGGACGAACGAATAATCGTGAAAGACATTGAAACTCTTTTCTTCACGCATAATGCTTCACCTCATAGATTCAATTGATGTAATGGCAAACCTTTCTGTTAAGTATAGGCGGTGATTATGTAGGAATCGTTTAGGAAACATAAAAGAATGGTAAATGTTTGTAAACTTTTTTGAAGAATGTTACAGGCAGGTAACTTCCTTTCGATTTAAGGGGATAATAAAAAAAAGGCTGTTTTCGTATAGATTGTTGCTTTTAAACGCGCAGCCTGAATACACTTCGCTTTCCGTGGGCGAGCGTCGAGCCTCCTCGTCGCATACGCTCCTGTGGGGTCTCGTCTTTCTCGCATTCCCACAGGAGTCTACGTGTATTCAGTCTGCTGGATACTTTTCTCTCATTTTTTCACGTAAAAAACAACAAACATTTAGAAAACAGCCTAAAAAAAAGAGGCTTCTATTAGAGAAGACCCCGAGTGTACATATTGCTTATTTTTCATGTAGATAAAAAATACTTGTCAAAATCTATTCATGTGTTACTTCAATACTTCCATTACTTGTTTTTAACTTAATTAAATATTCTCCTTTTCCAACTACAGTATGATCATCATTCTTTCCAAAAACATCAACACTTCCATTATTTGTATCTATATCAAAAGTTGCATTTTTAGGCTCTTTTTCTGATTCAATTGTAATGCTTCCATTATAACTTCTGAGATTAACATCCCGGTCTAAATGATCTGTCAGCAATTCAATTCTTCCATTACTAGTTTCTCCGTTAACAGTTCCTGTCACATCATTTAATAAGATTCGTCCATTATTTGTTGTTGCTTCTACATCACTTGCTGCTATCTTTTTTAATTCTATTCTGCCGTTAGATGTATGAATATCTGCCTTGGTCACGCTAACATCCTCAACATCTACTCTTCCGTTTAAATTGGTAATATTCAGCTTATCGTATTGCTTTGTAGGAAGATATACTTTCATCTCCAATGTTTTATAGAAGAAATTAAACATAACTAGCTGCGGTTGACTATGCCTTAACTTGATGTTTAATCTTTTCCCTTCTATATTTGCAGTAAAGTTCAGCTTGCTGCTTTCTTGTTTTATTCCGTTCAGTTCTACCGTCGCTTTCATATCTTGTGTAGGGATAACCTCAACTTTTGCATCATCGGAATCTATATAGATTTCATTAAAATCAGTACGTTCTATTACTTTTGTTTCTGCTACTGTTTGTTTTGCCTTTTGCTGTTTAAAGGTACTTGCAGCACCTACTAAACCAACTATTAATAAACAAGCAGCAAAAAGACTTAATTTTTTTCTATTCATTTTCTCAACCCACCTTTTACTAGTGATGCATTAAACTTTAAATAACGGACAAATACTCGAATCAACACTTTTGTAATGATTTGCATTCCCATAAATAGAAATATTCCTAGACCACAATAGGCTAATGAAAGAAAAAATGAAAACCACTGAAGGGAAACGGAACTGACTATAATATTGACAAAAATAAGCAACGGTGCAAAAATTCCTATAATACTAACAAGCCACCCTGATAAAATAACAGAAACAAGTGCAATAAAAGGAGCCAATACAATCATCAAATTAAAGAAGCCTAAACCAATCACTGCCCATAATGCGCGCATAATATTTCCTAGTGATGCGGCATTTCCTACTTTTTCAATATGATAGTTCGCTAAAATTTCTTTTGCAATTGTTTTTGGCGACCCTAAAGTGGCGGCTATTTCTTCTTCTGTTTTCCCCTCTTCTTCTCCAAAACGAAAATGTTCTTCATAATCTTGTAAAATATCTTCTCGCTCCAATTTTTTCAAATTCTTTAACTGAGAAGATAATTCGTTTAGAAATTGTACTTTATTCATAATTAACTCCTTCTTTTATTAATGTATTAACCCCTTTTGAAAATTGGTTCCACTCTTCAAGAAGTTGATGCAGATACTTTCTGCCTTTATCTGTTAATGCATAATACTTTCGCGACGGACCTTCTGTTGATTCTTGTAAATAGGTTGTAAAATACTCTTCTTTTGTCAACCTTCTAAGAAGGGGATAAACGGAACCTTCTGATATCTCAATTTGATCAGAAATTTTTTGTACCAGTTCATACCCATAACGATCCTGTTTATCTAAAAGAACCAGTACGCATAACTCTAAAACACCTTTTTTAAATTGAACGTTCAAGAAACAGCCTCCTTCCTTGCTTTTATTTCGGTACTATATAATGTGTAGTACTGGTTTATACTAAATATTTCCTAATTTCAATATAACACCTACTATTGTTCAATGCAAGGTACTGAATAAAAAATAATTAATATATGGCATTAGCAGCTCCACCAAATCTCAAAAGAAGTCTCCTCTTTTTAATAAAAATTCCTTTCATTCTATCGTTCATTTTGTTCCATTAATAGCTGGGGTTTCAGCGTCCTCTTTTATTTTGGCTGTTTTCGTAAAGAATGTCGCTTTTAAACGCGCAGCCTGAATACACTTCGCTTTCCGTGGGCGAGCGTCGAGCCTTCTCGTCGCATACGCTCCTGTGGCGCCAGAGTCTTTCTCGCATTCCCACAGGAGTCTACGTGTATTCAGTCTGCTGAGTACTGCTTCTCCCATTTTTTTCCGTGAAAAACAACAAACTTTGAGAAAACAGCCTTTATTTTCAATCATTCAAATATCTAAATTATTTTATATCGATTTAAGAAATGTATTAATATAGGTACTATATACTTTTTTTGCAAGGAGGAAAAACCATGAAACATCCATTTATCCCTTTTAGCGTAGCAATGGTTACCCCGTTTTCTTCTAAAGGCGAACTTGATTTTGAAGGAATTTCATCGTTAATTGACTATTATAAAAAACAGGAAGTTCCAGCTTTGCTTATCAGCGGCTCAACAGGTGAACAACATTCGATGACGATCCAAGAACGATGCGATTTCTTTTCAGCAGTAAAACAAGAAGCAAAACAAGATTTGCTTCTGTACGGTGGAGTGGCAGCTGTGCAAACAAAAGATGCTGTCACACTTGCTCGTGCTGCTGATAAAGCCGAACTAGATGCGATTATGCTAGGTTTTCCGCCATATGTAAGAATCAGTCAGCAGGAAGCATTTCACTATGTAAAAGCTATTTGTGCCGCTACCTCCTTACCTATCATGCTTTATAATAACCCACCGCGAACAGGCTTTCATTTAGAAACAAATACAGTATTTAAGTTAGTAGAAGCATTTCCGCAAATTAAGGCATTAAAAGAAGCAGGTGATCCCACTACAGTAAAAACAGTAAAGAAGCAACTTGGCGAAGACTTTATGATCCTATCGGGAACTGATTTAGCACTAATAGAAAATGCTGAATTCGGATATGATGGCATCACCAGCATTATTGGCAATATTTTTCCGAAAGAAGTGCAACCAATAATTACAGCATTGCAAAAAAAAGATAAAGCAGAGGCGACTAAATTATTTACACCTATAAAACAAGCAGCATCTGATATTATCGATCTTGGAGCATTGCGCACCATTAAGTATTTATTAACCTTAAAAGGAGTACACGCAGGAATCTGCCGAGAGCCTTTATCTACTTTAAATGCAGAAGAAAAAGAATTAGCCGCTGCTAATTTGCAAAAAATAACAACATAAGAAGATGCAGACTAATATTATCTATTTAAGGGCATATCAATAAAGATGATACGTTTATACAATAAGCTGAGGGATATATTCGATTTTTTTCGATTCAATGCTAGTTGATTTTTAACATTCTAATTTCTGTATGAAGGAGATGTTCGTTTATGAAAATCACGTTTCATGGCCAGTCGACAATCGAAATTTTTACAAATGGAAAGTCCCTTATCATTGATCCATTTATAAGCGGGAACCCATCAGCAAAAACAAAAGTTGAAGACATCAAAACAAACGCCGTTCTTTTAACACATGCACATAAGGATCATATATTAGATGCTGCACCAATTGCTAAAGCAAATAATGCACCTGTTATTGCCAATCCTGAACTTGCTGCCTATATGTCATGGAAAGGTGTCAAAACGATCGGCATGAATATTGGTGGTACGTTTGATTTAGGATTTGCAACAGCAAAAATGACACATGCTTTTCATAGCTCTGGAATAGTTGATGAAGAAAATCACAACATTTTATACGGAGGTATGCCTAGTGGGTATATTATTAAAGCAGAAGGTTATACCATCCTTCATGCAGGTGATACCGGCCTTTTTAGGGATATGAAAACTATCGGGGATAGACATCCTATTGATATCGCCTTCCTCCCGATAGGTGATCACTACACAATGGGACCAGAAGACGCAATTCAAGCTGCTGAATGGTATAACGCAAAACTTGTTGTTCCTATTCATTACAATACGTTTCCTGTTATAAAACAAGATGGCGAAGCATTTGTGAAAAAACTAAAAGAACGCGGCTTAACAGGAAAAGTATTAAATATTGGAGAATCGATTGAATTATAAGCTTACGTTAATTTTCCGTTAAATTGAATAAAAAAACTAGGATTGTATCTAATTCTACATGTTCTCTTCTTCAGATTTTTTTAAGAATAATTTTCTTTCCAAATGGAAAAGTTAAATTTGGAGGAGGTGTTACATATGGCAAAAGTTGGAGTGGAGCAATCTCTATCGAATATTTCAGAAGCACTAAAGAATAAAGGCTATGATGTAGTAGAACTAAAACAGGAATCTGATGCAAATGGATGTGACTGCTGTGTCGTTTCAGGCGGTGATTCTAACGTGATGGGCATGCAGGATACCGAAATGCAAGGATCTGTTATTGAAGCAAGCGGGCTTTCTGCAGAAGAAGTTTGCTCACAGGTTGATCAAAGAATTGGTAAATAATCTTATTATGTTCGCAATCAAAAAGGGACTTCTAGGCAGTCGAAATAACCGGCTTAGAAAGTCCTTTTTCTATTTTTTCCTAAATATTTAAGGAAATGCAGCTTAAAACATCTGAGCGTATACTTAAGATATATCTAACATCATATTAATTCTGAATCTAGATTTTCTTTATCTGCTATTACCTCATCGTAAAAAGCTGCTAATGATGCACTAATATATGGAGCTAACCATAAAAAACCAATACCAATTGTTATTAAACATAATATCGCCCATCCGATAAAACTAAGATTTAAAAGAAAATATTTCCATTTATATCCTTTCATTCTTTTTCTGCTCTCTGTAATGGCCTGGGTAACTGTATATTCCGGATGATCTTTTAGCAGGAAAAACGTTTGAGAATACGCGAAACTTTTTATAATTCCAGGGATAATAAATAATAAGAACCATAAGAACAGAAATATTCCTTGTACGATAGATGCCCATATTAGTTTTAACGAGGTTTTTACATCTTTATAAACAATAAATACATCCGCTATTTGGGCAAAATCCTCTCTCATTATCCTTAAATAAAACCAAGTATAAGCTATGCCTAATGGAATTAGGATAATACTAATGACCGTACTAGCAATGCTTGCTCCAATTGGGATATCCTTTTGCAAAATCCAATTAGAAAAACCTCCACTTAACGGAGCCTCCACAATTGATGGCAATATGGCATTTATTAAAAAAACAATAACGGTTAATAAAACCCCTTTCCCCCAGTTTCCACTTAACGATGCTCTAGCTGTTCTTTTTAATTCTGAAATACTCAATCTTTAACTCCTCCTTTAAAGTTAATTCATACCATAACATAAAGGATTTTGTTTCTTAACGCAAAAAAATTCTCTTGTTAGGGTATGTCAAGATTGTCTCTGTTTTATTTTATTTTTATACCTCTATAATTATTCTAAAAATTAGGAAGTTACAATTTTGAAAAGAAGGTCCTGAAAAGGTTAAAAATATTCTTTTGAATACAATAAAAGCAGCGAACTAATGGCGTTCACTGCTCCAATGTATTACGTATTAACTTTTCAGGTTGACTACTTGCTGATTTTTTCCACTGTGTACCTTTCTTAAAAAAGGCAAATAAATAACATCCAGCTATAACAACGATGCTTCCAGCTCCTTGTATCCAAATCATTTTTTCTCCTAAAATTAAATAAGCAAGCATTGCTGTAAAGATTGGATTAAAATTCAAAAATAGTCCGCTTGTTGTAGCGCCAATTTTCTGTACCCCGATATTCCATAAAACCATACATATTACAGTAGACAAACCTGTAAACAACATGGCTAAAATAAAAGAACTATTTATGTTCTTTACAGTAAAAGTTAGTATATTAAATGGTAAAATAACGATTACACCAAATAAGCCTGAATAAAAGGTAGACATTAACGGACTAATATTTTTTGTCATTGCCCATTTGCTGCAAACAGAGTAAATTCCCCAAATACAAACCGCACAAATCATATACAGATCTCCTGTATTTAATTGAAAACTCACTAATAACTTCATATTTCCTTTTGTCAGCACTAAAATCACGCCTAAAAAAGACAATAACATCGCAAATATTTGCAAAATATTTATTTTTTCTTTTAAAAATAAAAAAGAACAAACGGCAATCGTCATCGTATTTAATGTAGAAATTAACCCAACATTTGTTGCTGAAGTTTTATGCAATGCCACAAATTGTAGTAAATTAAAAATGACAACACCTGTTAATCCCATCAAAAACAAAGGAAAAATAGCTCCTTTTGGAGGCAGTAGCCTTTTTTCTTTCCACCATACTAATGGCAACAGGCACAAAACGGCAATAATCCACCTTAAGCTAGTTAATGTCATCGGCGATGCGTGACCAACAAGTAACTTTCCAATTACAAAATTCCCTCCAAACAATAAACTCGTTATAAGCAAAAATAAATATGCCATATCCTTGTTCTCCTTTTTTCATACCTTATCAATGACATACATAATCACGAAATCATTACTAATATCTTACCACTTTCATCTACTAAACTATATAAAGTTTTATCTGTAAAATATGAAATTCAACAAACTAACAATATATTAGAAAAGTAAGAAAAAACACAATAAACTTTTAAATTGACGTGTATTTAAGAGCTTGTTACTATTTCTCCTAATAGATCGGTAAATAAAACGGATCGGTTAAAACTTTCAAAACACACATTAAAAATTCCTTAACTTTACTTTTTCGGAATAATTTCCATAAAAGTCTTTTGAATTGTTATACACCATAATTTCGCCGTTTATCAACGATAAGGGTGTACAGAATATCATCATATGTGGAGGTCAGCTATGAAAAAGAACTTATCCTTTTCATCGTATTTAGTTATCGGAACCATGTTATTCGGTTTATTTTTCGGTGCAGGAAACCTAATTTTCCCTGCGCAATTAGGTCAAGAGGCCGGAAGTCACGTTTGGATTGCCATTCTAGGATTTTTAGTTACTGGAATCGGACTTCCTTTTTTAGGAATTTTTGCGATGGGGATTTCAGGAAGCAACAAATTACAAGATTTAGCAAGTCGTGTTCATCCAGTGTATGGTCTTGTTTTTACGATAGCCTTATATTTAACCATTGGACCATTTTTCGCATTGCCGCGAACAGGGACCGTTTCTTATGAAATAGGGATTTCCCCATTTCTTGATCCGTCACATTACCAGATTGGATTAGCGGTTTTTACAACGCTTTACTTTTTAGCAGTACTTTGGTTTTCATTAAACCCAGCTAAAATAATCGTTTGGGTCGGAAAAGTTTTAACACCTGTTTTCTTAGTGTTTCTTGGTGCTTTAATCGTTACAGCAATTGCAAATCCTGTCGGTACAATCGGAGAACCGCATGGCGTTTATGCCCATCAAGCATTTTTTAAAGGATTTACAGAAGGCTACAATACAATGGATGCCCTAGCTTCACTAGCTTTTGGAATTATTGTCGTACAAGCTGTCAAAGGCTTCGGCGTAACAAAACCCGCACAGATTGTAGCTGCTACTGCTAAAGCAGGGTTAATCGGTGTACTGCTCATGGCTGTAATTTATGTAAGTGTGGCTTATATGGGAGCAACTACAACAGAAACTTTTGGATTATTTGATAATGGCGGACAAGTATTTTCTCAGTTATCGAAGCATTTCTTTGGCCCATTTGGCAGTATATTACTTGCAATCATCATTATTCTTGCATGTTTGAAAACAGGGATCGGTTTAACAACAGCTTGTGCTGAATGCTTTCATCAATTATTCCCTCGTATTTCTTATAAAATGTTTGTCATTTTATTCTGTGTCTTTTCAGGTGTGGTTGCCAACGTTGGATTAACAAATATAATTAAATTCGCTGTTCCTGTGTTGGTGATGCTCTATCCACTAGCCATTACATTAATGTTTCTCACCTTTTTATCGCCGCTGTTTAAACATCGTCGTGTCGTATATGTTATAACGACATTATTTACAGCTGTAATAAGTATCGTTGATGGCTTAAATGCAGCAGCTGTTAAATTAGAAACAGATGCATTGTCCTTAATTGACCCAATCACAGCTTTTTTTGCAAATAACTTGCCATTATACAGCGAGGGACTTGGCTGGGTAATGCTTAGCATGACAGGACTTGTACTTGGTTGGATTGTGAGTCTCATTACAAAAAGAAAAGCCAGTATACAGAGTAATAGTAATTTTTCACGAAAAGCGTCTACCAATTAAAGAGGTAGATGCTTTTTTGGAATAAAAAGAGTCGAAGTAATTATAGAAGCATTATCGTCCGTCACTCCTATTTCTCTTACTCATTGCGTCGCTACCAAAGTATACCACTTGTTTATTTTAATTGGTTACTATCCCCTGGCCAAAGATATTCCTTTTTAGAAAGATTCATGATAAACTTTTTTAATATTCATTGAACGTCTATTATTAGGTGTAAGATCTACACTACTTGTTTATGGGGTGACTAAATTGTTAGAAAAGATTAAAAAAGATTGGTTTTCCAACACCCGAGTAGATATTCTCGCGGGAATGGTCGTGTCACTTGCATTAATTCCCGAGGTTATCGCATTCTCCATTATTGCAGGGGTGGACCCAATCGTTGGTTTGTATACATCCTTTTGCATTGCGGTTATTATTTCATTTGCTGGCGGAAGGTCTGCCATGATTTCTGCTGCTGCTGGAGCAATGGCTTTAGTTCTAGGACCATTAGTCAAAGAGTATGGACTGCAATATTTATTTGCGGCAACAATTTTAACTGGAATTATTCAAGTTATTTTTGGTGTATGTAAAATTGCTAAATTAATGAAGTTTATTCCACGTCCTGTAATGATGGGATTTGTTAATGCACTTGCAATCCTAATATTTGCAGCACAAATTCCTAGCTTTTGGGGCATTTCCAATATTACCTACATATTTGTTGTTCTTACTCTATTAATCGTATATATATTGCCAAAATTTATAAAATCCGTTCCAGCACCATTAATTGCGATTATTATTTTAACAGCCGCAAGTATCTTTGGTGATATTAATATTGGTACAGTTGGAGATTTAGGAGCAATCACTCAAACATTGCCAACTTTTCTAATTCCCAACATCCCTTTTTCTCTTGAAACGCTTGCTATTATCTTTCCATACTCAATTGCACTTGCCCTTGTTGGCTTATTAGAGTCATTACTAACAGCAACGATTGTGGATGATGCAACAGGAACAGACAGCAATAAAAACAGAGAAGCACGTGGGCAAGGAATTGCCAATATCATTACTGGTTTCTTTGGCGGTATGGCTGGATGTGCGATGATCGGTCAAACTGCTATCAATATCAAGTCGGGGGGACGAACAAGACTCTCTACTTTGGTTTCCGGGCTATTTTTATTACTTTTAATCCTTGTATTAGGAGAATTAGTCGCGCAAATTCCAATGCCTGTACTTGCTGGAATTATGATTGTGGTTTCCATTAGTACATTTGATTGGTCTTCTTTTTCTTATTTAAAAAAAGCGCCCAAAACGGATGTACTTGTCATGTTAACAACTGTATGCATTATTGTTGCAACACACGATTTATCAAAGGGAGTTATTGCAGGTGTTATTTTAAGCGCTATATTCTTTGTAGCAAAAATCTCTAAAGTTCGAGTAAAGAAACAAAACAATCATACTTATGCTGTTGAAGGTCAGCTGTTTTTTGCATCAGTGGAAGATTTTATCTCTGCTTTTAACTTTCAAGTAGAACATAAAACGATTACCGTTGATTTTTCCAACGCACGCCTTTGGGATGATTCTGCGGTTGGAGCACTTGATAAGGTAGTGCTAAAATATCGAGAAAATCATAATAAAGTAAAGATACTCGGCCTTGATGCCGCAAGTCAAAAAATTGTTGATAAACTCGCAGTTTTTGATGATCCAAATTCTAAATTATCCTCTTAAAAGATTTATAAATAATAGAAGAAAAAAGATGAATCTTAGAGCTGATTCTTCTTTTTTCTTTCTCCAACTTCCCATTTGATGAAAATTAATTTTGCTTTTTTAAGCGATAACAAGCAAAAAAGGAATGATATCAGATCATTCCTTTCAATAATTTACTCTTCTCTATGTATTTAATTGATTAAAAAAAGTTTTTAGATCTGATACCTCAATCGCTTTTTTTGTTTCACTTGTCAGCATTCGAACATAATCTATTATATCTTGCCCTTGTTGTTTGTTAATATGAATTCCTTCTTTTTGTAAAAAGTAAACAATCGACGCCAAACCAGAATGCTTTCCTAAAATAAAATGATGTGTACGGCCTACCTCCATTGGATCAAATGTTTGATACGTATCGCTATGTTTTAACAGTCCATCCACATGTATTCCTGATTCATGAGTAAAAACCTTCGAACCAATAATTGGCTTATCATCAGATATCTCCCTGCCAGATGCTCGGCTTACTACTTCTGCCATTTTATGAAAATGAGTAGTATTTACATTTAATTTTCCATTATAAAGATGTCGCCAACCCATTGCCACCTCTTCTATAGGAGCATTCCCTGCCCGTTCTCCAATTCCGCAAATAGTAGTACTTGCCCACTTTGCACCTGCAAAAAGAGCAGAAAGAGTATTGGCAGTTGCTAAACCAAAATCATTATGACAGTGAATTTCCAGTTCGATATCAGCCCGACATTCCTTCATTATTTTTTGCACATTTATTTGGGTTGTGATTGGATTTAAAACCGATACTGTATCTGCATAACGGAATCTTGTTACCCCATCCTTATATAAGGTGTTTATTAGCTCAATTAAAAAAGAAAGACTTGCCCGTGAAGCATCTTCAAATCCGACTGACACACACAAATCAAAGGACTTTGCATAATCAACAGCACGTTGAATGAGCAGCGATATTTCCTGCCGGTTTAACCTTAATTTGTGATACATTTGAATATCAGAAGTTGGGATAGAAATATGAACCCAATTTACACCTGCTTGTCTAGAGGCATCAATATCTTGTTTCACTGCACGATTCCATGTGATTAATTGAATCGGCAAATTCATATCAACAATGGAATGGATAACCTCTTGCTCTTCTTTCCCCATCGCAGGTATTCCAACCTCTGCCTGCTCTACCCCAGATTCAGATAATAATTTTGCTATTTGTCTCTTTTCTTCAGCAGTAAAAACAACACCTGCCGCTTGCTCTCCATCTCTTAATGTTGTATCGCAAAATTGAATATACTCCACTTCTATTCCCCCTCTCTTTTTTATAATCGTTTTTAAAAACAAACGGTAGAACAACTAGAACAGTCTGAAATTGCATTCATGATAAACAACCCTTCTTTTCCATCCTGTACCGTATAAAAGATTGTCATTTCTTCTAATAGTTTACTAGAATCATCATCTAAAAATATTTTCAATCCTTCTTGTTGGATAATCTTATCAGAAGGCAATTCTTCACTTTCCCAATATAGTTGAAAATCTACTTTATCTTCTGCAGGCATCGCTTTAATACGCAGACCCATTTCCCTATTATCTTGCTGCTCCATCAGATCCAGTACTTTTTTTACTGCATCTTCCGTTATTTGCATGATTGATCAGCTCCTATTTTTTTTATTTGATCAAATGCATAAAATGTTCCGTTTTTTTGATAAAAAGTTGGGAAAAACTTCTGTCTCATCGGAGTTGGTTTTACAAATTCATTATAAGCTCTAATGAGTAGAGCCCTTTGTACATTCCAAACTTCTTTATCTGTGGAATCAGCCTCAAGATACCCTTCTTCCTGCAAATAATTTCGGAAAGTTTTAAGGATATGCATGCGAGATACATTTAGAATTTCCAGATGATATGGTACACGATAAAAATCAAAAAAATCTTCTGCATCATATAGTTCTTTTAATGGGTTTTTCATGCATTTACTTCCTCCTTTTTTGTAGCACAATGTTTACATGAAGGATTCCGTTTTAACGAAAAAATACTGGATTGAAACTGCAATGAGTCCAATCGAAATAGTTTATTATAATATGGCTCTCCAATCCCTGTTACTATTTTTGTTACCTCTATCGCAGCTAAACATCCTGCAATTCCAGACGTTGCACCTAATACTGGAAACCCCAACGGCTCCCAACTTTTATCTCTTTCTGGAAAAATACAAGCTAAGCAAGCTGTTTCATTCGGTTTAATTGTTGTAAGTGAGATTTCAAAACCAGACATTGCCGCTTCTACCATTGGTTTACCTATATCTACACACAACTGGTTTAAAGCATATCTTTCAGGAGGATCATAACGTGCATCCACAACAACATCTGCCGCCTCTACTAGTGAATAGGATGATTCATAGGTAATTTTATGAGAATACGCTTCAATTTCCACCTCTGGATTAATTCGTTTTAAGCTCTCGATTGCACATGGAATTCGTTCGGTTCCTAGCTTTTCACTGTCCATTAATATTTGTCGGTTTAAATCAGGCAGCACGATATTTCCTTCATGTGCGATTATTAGCTTTCCAACCCCTGCGGCTGCTAAATAAATGGCTGTTGTTCCTCCTAAACCACCGATTCCCGCTATAAATACTGTTGTATTTTTTAGTTTCTGCTGGCCTTCTTTTCCTAAGAGCTTTAATTGTCTGCTATAGCGATTTGATACATCCTGACTCCCACTTTGATAAAGCACCGAATTCATATCCACTCACCCCATTCTAATAACTATTAAAATGTACGTTCTTTTTCAACTTTACTATTCATTGCTTTTACTAACCATAATGGAGGATTTGTTTGTAACATTGTAAGTAACCGATCTAATTGTTCTTGGATAGATGTTCCTTCTTTTACTTTCACTGGCATAATTTTATTTCTTGTAACACGTGCCGCAGCTGTTGGACCTATTTGATTAATAAATAACAAAGTACAATCCATCACAATGTTTAGCCGTTCTTCGATTCGGTCACTTTCATTATTATCTTCCTTATACTTTATGACTCTTGTTGCCAACTTCTCGTATTTGTCTTTTGTCACTTCATAAACATCAAAGGCTTCAGAGTATCCGAAATGCGTATTCACATATATTCCATCTTCTGTAGCAAATGCCACTTTAATCATCTCTTTCACTTCCATTCCTATTTGATTAAATTCCCCAACTTAATAATTGTTTCTGTCGTCCCCCGATATCCGACACTTGTGATTAACGAACTGCCTATTTGGTGGAAAATTGGAAATCCCATTGGCATAAACGGAATATTCATTCGACTTGCTCCTTGCTCCCCATGAGAATTACTAATCCACAAGTCTGCTCCTATCGCCATTTTTTCTAAATCGTCCAAATCCCCTATTGTGATTTGCTCCTCTAGTTTAGACAACGAGTCTGTAGGAAATGTTGTCACTAATCCGGATAATGTTATTCCTAACTCCTTACATACGCTTATTACGGAATAAAGATGATCTGGCTCCAATGCAGCAACTATTTTTTTCCCTAAAAAATTAAAATGAGCATCTAATAAACAATCTACTAGATTATCTCTTTCCCACCGATAAAAGGGGGAAACAGGCTTTTCACTAAGTGTTTGTAAAAAGGAAAAAAATGCATCATTCGCTTCAAGTCCAGATAAACTAGTAAATACTCGATATGGAATACTAGCAGACTCTTCTAAAATCTGAGCAGCATTTTCCATACTTGCTCCAACTGCAATGGTAAATTCTGAAGAAAGCATTTGCTGTAGTTCTTTTACAGATATACCTCCTTGAGATAGAGGGGAATATCCTTTTGTAAGAGTTCCTGCAAGTGAAGTGGATAAATCCGGTGCTGTTATGACACTTAATCCAAAAGATGCAAGAATCCTTTTAATTTCCATCACATCTCCTGGCGTCAAATGTGCTCCAGGAATAAAGTTTATTTGATTTTTTATCTTTTTTACTGGATGACTATCTTTTGTATATATAATTAACTCCTTTAGCATTGCTTCTACCGTTAATCGATAACCGGACTCTAGTGATCCTTCAAAATCCGGCAAAGCAACTGGGAATACAAAGCAATTTGACGGATTGGTCTCTTTTACATAGTTTTTTATGTTTCCCTTTATGTCATCACCAGCGGTTTCCGTTAAACCTGTACTTAAAACCGCTATAATGGATGGTTGATGTTTTTCCATCACCACATCCAGTGCTTCTATCATGCTTTGTTCAGCGCCAAAAATAATGTTCATTTCTTGCAAAGCTGTTGTTTGTACAGAGATAGGTTCTCGATAATGCTGCGTCATTAATGCTTTAATAAAAGCCGCACAACCTTGTGACCCATGTACAATTGGAATTGCTCGGAAGAATCCTTGTAAAGCCAATACTCCACCTAAGGTTTGACTGACTTTTAAAGGGTTGATGGCTAATTTTTTTTCCTTTTTTAAAATAACCATACCTCTAAAGCTCCTTCCATGGCGGCTGAATTTGTATTTTCTCCCAAATCGGATTTTCTAGAGTATAAACAAGCTGTTCCGCTAACCTTTTTAATCCTACATATCCAGCATAGGCATGATGCCTTTCTTGATTGATATCGATAAATGGAATATGTTCCTTTAAAGCAACATACATATTACGTCCGCCCGCAATAATGATATCCGCATTCTCTTTACGGAATGTTTGCAATATTCTTTTCGCCCCACCGGACTCTATTAATTCCACATGATTTTCAACACGTTTTCTTATTCTTGCAATATCTTCTTTCGTACTTTTATTTGTACCAACACCTACTACGTCAATGCCAAGCTCTTGCAAAGCAGTAATAATAGACCAGCTCTTTACACCACCTGTATAAAGAATGGCTCGTTTCCCTTTTAATTTCTTTCTATAAAACAGCAGCTCTTTATCTAATTTTTCTTCTTCCTCTTTTGTAAAGTGATGCACACGAGTTATTAGATCTCTATCGTTTAATAAATAGGCAATCGTTTTTAATGACAATGTTGTTTCTGTTGCTCCATAAAAGGATCCTTCAAAATAAGGAATTTCATATTTTTCTTCCATTTTTCTTGCCATATTTATTAATGCCCGGCTGCATACCACCATATTAACCTTTGCTCTATGTGCCCAACGAATTTCATTAAACCTTCCGTCCCCTGTAATTCTTGATAAAATTTTAATGCCAACTTGATCAAATAAAGCTTTTATATCCCACATCTCACCGGCAATGTTGTATTCACCGATTAGATTAATATCCCATTTCGATTCCACAGGAGGCAACCCTGTCCCTATTACATAATCCAATAAAGCCTCACCCGCTAGTCTGTTTCCAAGATTTTTACTGCCGACAAATCCTGGACTATTAACGGGAATGACGGAAACGCCTAATTTTTCTGTTTCACTGCGGCAAATAGCATCTAAGTCGACTCCAATTAAAGCTGTAATACACGTTGAATAGACAAAAACAGCAGGAGGATTAAATCTTTTTACAATCTCTTGGATAGAGTCTCTTAATTTTTGTTCTCCTCCAAAAATAATATGTTGCTCATTTAAATCAGTCGTTAATCCGTATTGATAAAGATGAGAACCTGAGCTTAAGCTTCCTCTCGCTTCCCAGCTATTACCCCCACACGCAATCGGACCATGAACGAGATGCGCTGCATCAACAATCGGCAAAAGGGTAATTTGCGCTCCATCAAAAGAACATCCTCCAGCAGCTTCCCCTGGCTTAGGTCTTGCGCAGCCTTTATTACGATCGGTTTTAGACGCATTGTGTTCACATGCTGGTTCTTGTAATGCATCTACCACATAATTTTTCACATCTCCACCGCCCTTTGTAAACTAATAGTCAGTGAAGAGCTGCAACTCCCCACTGACTAACTATTTTTCTTTATTTCCTATAGAATTTGATAACGACAATCCCCATTATCTAACAGTATCAAAACTATGACCAGGTGCATTATCATCTAATTGCTGTAATAGAGTATTAACGATTAACGTTAGTAAATTTAATGTACCTTGGTATCCAATAATCGGATAACGGTGCATATGATGACGGTCAAAAATAGGGAAACCTACACGAACCAATGGAATGTCAGCATCTTTTGCACAATATTTCATATGTGTACTTCCAATCGCAAAGTCAACTGGTTCTGTTAATAATAAAGAACGCATATGCCATAAGTCTTTGCCGATATGAACTTTCCCTTCTATTCCATAAGGGCTTGCTTTTAAAAGGGCCTCTGCTTCTTCTAAAAATTTCTTATCTCCATTTGTACAAACAATATGCACTGGTTCAATTCCTACTTCTAAACAGAAGGAAATTAAACCTAATAATAAGTCAGGATCTCCAGCCATTGCCACTCGTTTTCCATGTAGATATGGATGAGAATCCGTTAAAGCATCTACTACACGTCCTCGTTCAATCTTCAATTCTTCTGGAATATCCTTTCCAGTTGCTTCTTTAATATTTTTTAGCAGCTGATCTGTATTTTTAATCCCAATTGGAGTAGACATTTCAACTGTATCCTGCTTCCACTTTTTACCAATATATTTAGCAACTTTTTTCGTAGAATATTTTTGCATAAGGAGAGTAGCATTAGCATTATGCGCTTGTGCCACATCTTCTAATTTTGTACCACCGTAATAATAGCTGTATTCTCCATTTGCAGGAGAATCTAAATTGCCACTATGATCTCCTAAAATGGTATAATCAACATCCATTAGACTAAGGATTCTTTTTAATTCTTCAAAGTTTCCTGTGTAAGTATCAAACCCTGGAATAATATTTAATTTTTCATTTGGTGCTTTATATGATAAATCCCCTTTTTTCTCTGAAAGATACTCTAATATAGAACGCATCATGGCATCATATCCAGTTAAATGTGATCCAACAAAACTTGGCGTATTTGCATATGGAACAGGAAACTCCTGATCAATTGCTCCTTCAATGCGAGCATTTTCAATAAAGGCGCCTAAGTCATCTCCAATAACTTCTGCCATACAAGTCGTACTCACCGCTACCATTTTTGGTTTGTACAACGTAGTACTATTTTGTAGTCCTTCTATTAAGTTTCTCATTCCTCCAAAAACTGCTCCATCTTCCGTCATAGATGATGATACAGCAGGTACCGGTTCTTTAAAGTGACGAGCAAAATGACTGCGGAAATATGCAACACACCCTTGTGAACCATGCACAAATGGAAGAGTTCCTTCAAAACCTAATCCAGCAAGTACAGCCCCTAACGGTTGGCATGCTTTAGCAGGATTTATCGTAGCTGCTTCCCGTCCGAAATTCTTTTCTTTATATTCTTCTGTTTTTAGAAAATCAATCGTTTCTTCTACCTCTTGTGCAGAACAGGCCGCCTCAAATACTTTTTTATTTTCTGCCTGCTTTACATATTTTTCTGATTGAAACAATGTATTATGGTCTTTAATTTCAATTTTTTTTGTCATCTTTTCCCCCCCTTTTCTGCTTAAAATGGTGCCTTTACTAAATCCCAAACTGGACTGTTAATAGCCGTATCCATATCTTGTGCAAAGACTTTAAAGCCATCAAAACCATGATATGGACCACTATAATCCCATGAATGCATTTGTCTAAATGGAACACCTAATTTATGGTACACATATTTCTCTTTAACACCTGCACCCATTAAATCAATATCCAATTTATCAGATAAAAATTCTACATCATATGCACCTGGATCATCATAAAGAATCGTACCTTCTTTTAACTCAGTAATTGTTTTTTCATAATCATCTTTATGAGCGAATTCATATCCAGTTGCCACAATTTCCATTCCAAGATCTTCATATGCGCCAATCGTATGTCTTGAACGTAATCCCCCAATGATGAGCATTACTTTTTTACCTTCTAAACGAGGGCGGTATTTCTGAATAATTTCTTCCGTCTCTGCTTGATATGCTGCGATTACTCTTTCAGCATTAGCCTGTATTGTTTCATCAAAATGAGCAGCAATAGCACGTAAGCTTTCAATTGTTTTAGTTGGTCCAAAGAAATTATATTCCATCCAAGGAATACCATATTCTTTTTCCATTGTTTTCGCCATATAGTTCATAGAACGATAACAGTGGATTAAATTCAGTTTGGACTTATGCGTAATTCCCAATTCATTAATGGAACCATCCCCGGACCATTGAGCAATTACTCTTAAACCAATTTCTTCTAACAAGATACGAGATGCCCATGCGTCTCCACCTATGTTATAGTCACCAATTATTGCTACATCATATGGTCCAGCTTCTTCAAGCTCACGAGTTCCCATAACATGGTCACGTATGGTATCATTAGCAATATGATGACCTAAAGACTGGCTCACTCCCCGGAATCCTTCGCAACGAACCGGTATAACAGGAATGTCAAGTTCTTTGGTCATTTTTTTGCCGACCGCTTCAATATCATCTCCAATTAGTCCTACAGGACATTCGGATTGAATGGAAATGCCTTTTGCTAATGGGAACATTTCTTTTACTTCTTTACATAATGCTTCTAGCTTTTTATCCCCACCGAAGACAATATCGCGCTCTTGGAAATCAGTTGTCACTTGCATAACAGTGAAATTATTAACGCCTAATGTGCCATTCGCATAGTTTCTTCTAGTTCCCCAACTATATTGTCCGCATCCTACCGGACCATGGCTTATGTGAATCATATCTTTAATTGGGCCCCAAACCACCCCTTTGGATCCTGCATAAGCACAACCACGAATAGTCATAACACCTGGGCGTGATTTAATATTAGACTTAACGGAACATTTTCCACTTTCAATACTTTCTTCATCTACTACTTGAAAATGTTTCTTTTTAAATTTCTTCGTTCTTTCCGGATAGACCTCAAGCAATTCCTCAATGATTTGCTGTTTATCAGTAATTTCTTTTGTACTCAATTCATATCACCTCCATTTTGGATAATATAATTTATTTTGCTGAAGCCTCTTTTTCTTCTAATTTTTTAATTTGAGTTTCGTCATCCTCGATAACACCATACTCCATTAATAATTCTTCTAATTCTTCCATTTCAATTGGAGTTGGGATATTTAACATTTTATTATCAAGAATTTTTTGTGCTAATATTTCATATTCTTTTGCTTGTGGATCTTCTGGTTTATATTGCGCAACCGTCTGTTTACGCAATTCAGCATGCTGTACTACGTTATTTCTTGGAACAAAGTGAATCATTTGTGTATTTAATCGGCGAGCAAGTTCTGAGATAAGCTCCGCTTCACGGTCTGTATTACGGCTGTTACAAATTAAGCCACCTAAACGTACTCCACCGCTATTTGCATATTTTAAAATTCCTCGGGCGATATTATTAGCAGCATACATTGCCATCATTTCTCCGGAACAGACAATGTAGATTTCTTGTGCTTTATTTTCACGAATCGGCATTGCAAATCCACCACATACAACATCCCCTAAAACGTCATACGATACAAAATCTAACCCTTCATATGCTCCTTCTTCTTCTAGGAAATTGATAGAAGTGATAATTCCACGACCAGCGCAACCAACACCTGGCTCTGGACCACCCGATTCTACGCATAAAATATCTCCAAATCCTGTATCTAATACATCATCTAATTCTAAATCTTCCACTGTACCCATCTGAGCAGCAAGCTCTAATACTGTACTTTGTGCTTTCGTATTTAAAATTAAACGAGTTGAATCCGCTTTTGGGTCACAACCTACAATCATAATTTTTTGACCGAATTTTGTAGCTAATTGAGCCAAAGTATTTTGAGAAGTTGTTGATTTTCCAATTCCACCTTTACCATAAAAAGCTATTTGACGCATTTGATTTTCCCCCTCAAGTTTTTTGAATTTTGAGATTTTTTTAACTAAAAATTGGTTCAGAACTATTCATATAGCGGTAAAATTTGCTGCTTTCATAAAGCAGTTCCTCTATATCACCAGATTTTACAAAAGGAACAATTCCTCTATCTAACAAATATTTTTTTGGTGTTTCACCAATCCCAGAACTTAATAACATCTGACAATCTTTTAAAATTTCTGCCGTTTCTGCTAAAATTGGACCTTTATTCGTCCCACAGTTCACTTTACCGACACAGTAAGATTGAACTTTTCTTACACCTACAAACTTTATGGAATCATTTTGAACATCAAATATTAAAAACTCTTTTGCGTGGCCAAAATGCAAGTTTACTCTTGCATTCCCACGAGTAGTGGCTGCAATTCTTACAGCAGGAGAAGGAGATGCTATTTCTTCTCTTATTTTAGCTGCTCTTTCCTGTTTCTTTTGTTTGTTTTGCTTTACTTTCATTTCAAGCTCATCTTGAAATTGCTTTCTAGCTTCAAGATCATAACGGACAGGATAGTCCATAATATTTTCCTTTGAAAACTCAGCACTTCTGTCTTCCCCTAGTAGACCAATAGCATCAGCACGACATTGTCTACAATGTTTCATCATTTTTAAACTTCCTGAACACTTTTCCTGAATTTGCTGTACTTCTTTAGCAGTCGGATTTCTAACTCCATTTTTTTCAAAAACAGTATCTGGAGTAACAATTAAAGGCATAATGTTATGAACAAAGGCACCTCTGTCCTTAACCGCCTTCGAAATTTCTTCCATATGATGGTCGTTTACACCTGGTATTAAAACAGAATTAACTTTACATAAGATTCCACGCTCTGTTAATGCTTCCAGTCCTTTTAACTGGTTATTAATTAAAATTTCTGCTGCCTCTAATCCTTTATATCGTTTACCTTCATAGAATATCCATGAATAAACATGCTGCCCGATTAATGGATTTACTGCATTAATTGTTATCGTTACATGATCGATATTCAATTCATGTATTGTATCCACAAATTCCAATAGCCGTAATCCATTTGTACTTAAACATAACTTTAAATCCGGAGCTTGTTCTGCAATGCCACGAAAAGTATCAAACGTTTTTTGTGGATTTGCTAAAGGATCTCCAGGACCAGCAATACCAATAACGGAAGTTTGCTGAATTTCACCTGCAACTATTAAAGCTTTTTTTACTGCCTCTTCTGGTTTTAATACTTCACTTACTACACCCGGTCTACTTTCGTTTGCACAATCAAATTTGCGGCTGCAATAATTGCATTGAATATTGCATGCCGGTGCTACAGGTACATGCATACGTGCAAAATAGTGATGAGCATCCTCACTATAGCAAGGGTGACGGGCAATTCGATCTTCTAGTTCTTGATTAATCGTCTTCACACTCTCTCCCTCCCTGAAAATATGTTTTTTTCTAAACACGAATGCACCTTTTAATGCTTTGCCACTATTTTCTTTTATCAATCACTCTCCCACTTTTAGGTTTTACTAGGAGGTTTCCAACATGCCAGTGTTATAAATGACATTAATTGGAATTCTCTGTTGTTATTTCGATAATATTTTTTGTGCATTTTTAAATCAATATAATTGTCAGATAATATGACACCCTTTTTTGTAAAAACGTTTCCATTATGCTGTTTTATTCAATAAATCGTAACAATTACAGATTTCTATAGGAAAATATATCCGTTTTTCACAAAAATTCAAAATGAAATATCGTTTATCGTCTACTTCTTCAGAAATTTTTTATTAAATTTGGCTGTGTTAAAGCTAATTGTTGATTTTGATACTTTGTTGATTAAAGCGGAAGGCGTGAGACTCCTGCGGGAAATGCGAGTCAAAAGGAGACCCCACAGGAGCATAGCGACGAGGAGGCCCGGCACTCGTCCGCGGAAAGCGAAGTGTATTCAGGCTACGGGTTACATAACAACAATCTATACGAAAAGAGCCTTATAAAAAAAGGGGATAAAATTCATAAGAATTGCCATTAGCTATATTCTGCTAATGGCAATCGATAAACAATTTCTATACTAATTATTCAGCTTGTCCAACCAATTATTACACGCATCAACTTACTGATAATTGCTCACTATCGACAATTTGTCCCTGTCTCATATGCAATATACGGCTTCCTAATTTTTTTGCTTCTTCATAATCATGTGTAACCATGATTATTGGTATTTTCCAAATATCATGAAGTCTTAAAAGTTCTAAATGACATTCATTTTTTGTTTGCTGATCCAGGCTTGAGAACGGTTCATCAAGCAACAGTATTTTTGGTTCCGTCGATAGCGCACGAGCTAATGCAACACGTTGTTTTTCGCCGCCTGAAATTTGTTTTGGATATTTTTTCAACAAATGTTCAATGCCAATTACATGAACTAGGCGATCCATAAGCTCTTGACTTTTCATGCCATATTGAATGTTTTTTTCCACCGTCATATGGGGAAATAACGCAAAATCCTGAAATAAATAACCAATATTTCGTTTTTGTATTTTTAAAGGCTTTTCATTTGTCTGATAAAAAACGCAATCGTTTAGTCGGATGATGCCTTCATCTGGATGATCCAAGCCGGCAATACAGTTTAACACCGTTGTTTTTCCGGAACCTGACTTGCCAAAAAGAATAATAATATTATTTTCTGCTACTAATTCCATATCCAAAGTAAAATGCGGAAGATGTTTTTTTATTTGTATGGCAAGCATGTGCTTATTCTCCTTTCTTCTCACTTTTCACTTTTATATTTCAACATATTGCGTTTACTCCACCAGTTCAGCCAAATAATAGCACAAAACCCAAGTATGATAAGGATTACTACCCAATAGTTTGCCATGTCTGCATTACCTGATTGAACAGCAAAATATATGGTAAGTGGAATAGTGTCGGTTTTACCAGGAATAAAGCCAGCAATCATTAATGTTGCTCCAAACTCACCTAATGATCTGGCAAAAGTTAACACAAGTCCTGCCAGAAGTCCTGGCCATGCTAGCGGAAAAGAAACAGTCCAAAACACTCTCCATCTAGTAGCCCCCATCGTTAATGCTGCATTTTCTAAGTTTTTTTCATAGTTTTGAAAAGCTGCTGAAGCACTTTGATACATTAAAGGAAACGCAACTACTATCGATGCAATAACGGCTCCAATCCATGTAAATACAATCTGAAAATCAAACCATTGCAGAAGTAGTTTCCCAACCAGTCCGTTTTTACCGAAAAAATAAAGAATCGAAAACCCAACTACGGTTGGCGGCAGTACCATTGGCAATAATATCACCGCTTCTACTACACTTTTCCCAAAAAAATCTCTACGCGCTATGAGTTTTGCTAAAACAACGCCTAATATAAAAACAATACAGGTAGCAATACTCGCAACTTTCAATGACAAAAATAGAGGTGTATAATCCATATATGTTAATAACTCCCTACTTGAAGTAAACTAAAAACTTTTTTAATATTCAGATTTCAAAAGGCGTTTGAATACTGAATCCTTATAAAGAAAAACTATTTTTTAAATCCGTATTTGCTTAAAATTTCTTGCGCCTCATCTGTTAATAAAAAGTTTACAAACTCTGTTGCTTCATCAGGATTTTTCGATTCATTTAAAACAGCTGCCGGATAAATAATTGGTTTATGCCATGCCGAATCTGCTTCTGCAAGGACTTTTACTTTATCTGATGTACTAGCATCACTAGAATACACAAAGCCAATATCTGTATTTCCTGATTCTACGTATGTTAAAGTTTGTACTACATCACTGCCAAACACAAAATGTTTTTCTAATTCTTTCCATTTGTTGATTTTTTCAAGGGCTTCTTTCGTATAAGTTCCTGCAGGTACGCTTTTTGGATCACCGATTGCAACTTGACCAATTGCATCTGCTTTTATATCGTTAAAGGACTTAATAGCAAGATCGCTATCTTTTTCAGTGATTAGAACAATTTTATTTCCTGAAAAGTCTTTTCTTGTATCATCTTTAATTAATTTGCCATCAGCCAACGTATTCATCCATTTTTGATCTGCTGACAGAAAAACATCCGCCGGTGCACCTTGTTGAATTTGTTGAGCTAAAGTTCCTGAGCTCCCAAAGTTATTGACAAACTTTACTTCTGAATGAGATTTTTGAAATGCTTTTTGCAAGTCTGCCATTGCACCTTTTAAACTAGCAGCAGCTGAAATATTTAATTCTACTGTTTCTTTTTGTGTTTCTTTTGGTGTGTCTTTGGTTGTTTTTTCATTTGCCCCACATGCTGCTAAAAGTAAAAGGGCAAAACTGAAAAAAAATGCTAATACGTGTTTTCTTTTCATCTCTTGTTTCCTCCTTATAATTATTAACTATAATTAAATATAACTAAACATCACAATAAATAAAAAACAATATTTCGATAAATATATTTAGTTATGTTTAAATATAATTAGTTATTTGTGATTATAAGTGTGATTTAAAAGTTAGTAAATGGTAAAATGAAAAAAATTTCAAAAAAATTTTTGGGGGATTAATGATGAATCATAATGAATCCTTTACAACTGAAGAGATTGCCGATATTTTAAAGGTTTCCAAATTAACTGTTTATGACCTTATAAAAAAAGGGAAAATTAAAGCCTATAGAGTTGGCAGGCAAATGCGAGTAGATGCTGAAGACTTAGAAATTTTTAAAAATAATGCGAAGGAGACACTGGTAGACCGCAAAGAGAAAGATACATCGCAAACAACTGTTGATATTGATCATTATTTTAATAATCCGTTGACAAACCATCGCTCCATTATTATTAGTGGACAAGATAGTTCTTTGGATATTTTAGCAAAACATTTTGAATTAAGGGGAAAAGCATATAGGCCTCTTCGCTCTTATATTGGCAGTTTAAATGGATTACTAGCCTTGTATAACGGAGAAGCGGATATTGTAAGTACACACTTATATGACGGGGAAACTAGTTCTTATAATATTCCTTATTTAAAAAAACTGCTTGTCAGTCATTCCTTTATCGTTATGAGGTATATTACAAGGAAAGCTGGCTTGTATATTGAACTTGGAAATCCAAAAAATATTAAAGGCTGGACCGATTTAAAACGTAATGATATTAAGATCCTTAATAGAGAAATAGGTTCGGGAGCCCGAATACTACTGGATGAACAATTAAAACTGCATCATATAAAAAAAGAAGAGGTAAATGGTTATCATCATGAATGTATGAGCCACTATAGTGTAGCCGCAGGCATTAACCAAGGAAAAGCAGACATCGGAATAGGAATTGAAAAAGCATCCTACACAGCAGGGATTGATTTTATCCCACTTATTACAGAAAGCTACGATTTAGTGATTCTTAAATCAGAAAAAAATAGAGAGCTCATTCAACTAATAAAAGAATTATTAACGTCAAAAGAGTTCAAAAACGAATTAAAAGCTGTTGGATATGATGCCGTGGAAACAGGAAAAATCATTTATGAACAATAAGAACTGGCTAGCGTCTTTACTAATGGCTCTGTTAAAAAAACAAGATGCCTCACTAATTTACATCGAAAATTAGTGAGGCATCTTGTTTTTGTTCAATTTTTCGTCACTTTTAAACGGAATTTTTAAGAACTCATCATATAGAATCTAGAAAGTTACGATAATTGTCACAGCTTAACAAAGATTTATCTATTAGAATAAAAGCTATACTCATTTTTTAAATTTTCTGTTTTTTTCTGAATATTTCTACTTTTCAACGCAGTTCAACGTATTCAAAATTATGCTATGAGGGGGGAGTTCAATGTCTATATTACCGACTAAAAATGAACTCGGTTTTTTTGAAATTCGATTAGAATCAATTGGTGGATTAGGTGCAAACCTTGCAGGAAAGATGCTAGCTGAATCTGGTGTACTTGGCCTCGGTTTAAACGGCGCAAATTTTTCCTCCTATGGATCCGAAAAAAAAGGATCTCCAGTAAAAAGTTTTATTCGTTTCTGTGATCCAGATACAGAAATCCGGGCACACAGCCCTATTGAAGAGCCTCATGTTATCGGTATATTCCATGAGGCATTATACAAATCTGTCAATGTTACAAGTGGTTTTAATCCAAATGGAATCATCTTGGTTAACTCAGCTAGAGACTTTGATGATGTAAAAAGAGATCTCAATCTGGAATATGGAAAACTTGCAATTGTTGATGCTCTTCAAATTGCTGTAAAAGAAAAAACAAGAGTTAACACTGCTATGCTTGGAGCCCTATTTCGCATTTGTGATTTTCTTGACCCTGATGCGATGCGAAATGTAATAAGAAAAACATTTGAAAAAAAATATCCTCATCTTGTGGAATCCAACATTCGAACATTTGATAGAGGGTATAACGAAGTAACTTTTAAAACTTATGAAACTCCTCAAGATGCTCACATAAAACCATTTTCACGACCACGTTCATCACTAGGATATGATAACCAGCTAATTGGTGGTGTTATTACTGCACAAGGAAATAGCCTTGTAAAAGATTTAGGTGGATCTCGCCAAGGGTTCTTACCGAAATTCGACAAAGAAAGCTGCATAAGCTGTGCTTCTTGTGATGCCGTTTGTCCAGACCTTTGCTTTGTTTGGGATAAAAAAGTAAACAAAAAAGGACGTACGATTATGTCTTTACAAGGAATTGATTACCAATATTGCAAAGGATGTTTAAAATGTCTTGAAGCATGCCCGACTAGTGCACTTAGCTCTGTTCGAGAAACAGAAGGATTTACGGAAACACATCAAGTAAAACAAGAGTTTCCTTATGTAACTACAGGGGGGAGTTTATAAATGTCAGTATTAGAGAATGATTTAATTATTCAAAATGCTCCGGTGCAAGTAACAACATTTGAATCTGGGAATGAAATGGCTGCAATGGCCGCTGCACAAATCAATTATCATGTTATGGGTTATTTCCCAATCACCCCATCAACAGAGGTAGCTCAATATTTGGACCAAATGAAAACTCGTGGAGAACATGATATTCAATTGATTCCAGCTGATGGAGAACATGGCTCTGCTGGAATATGCTACGGAGCTGCAGCTACAGGAGCTCGTGTTGTGAATGCAACAAGTGCTAATGGGTTTATGTATATGCTAGAACAAATGCCTGTTCAATCGGGAACACGCTTTCCGATGGTATTAAACCTTGTTACTCGTGCTATCAGCGGACCACTGGATATCCGCGGAGATCATTCTGATTTATATTTTGCTTTAAATACCGGTTGGGTTATTATAACTGCAAGAACACCACAAGCGGTTTATGACTTAAATATTATGGCCTTAAAAATTGCCGAACACGCAAAAGTTCGTTTGCCAGTAATTGTTGCTTACGACGGGTTCTTTACTTCCCATCAAAAAAGAAAAGTACAGTATTTTAAAGATAAAAAAGTAGTACAAGATTTTGTTGGTCCTTGTCCAACTGACTATCCAGCTATTCGAGATCCGAAGAAGCCAGTAACCATAGGAGCTCATATGAACGGAGATGATTTGCTGAATAACCATTATCAGCAGTCAGAAGCTATGTATCAGGCAAAAGATGTATTTGCTGAAATCTCCAAAGAATTTGAAAAAATGTCTGGCCGATCTTATCCAATTATAGACGTTTATATGATGGAAGATGCGGAAGTTGCTTTATTCCTTCTTAATTCAGCGGCTGAAACAGCTAAAGATGTAGTCGATCAGTTACGTAAAAAAGGAATTAAAGCAGGTGTTATTAGTCCAAATATTATCCGTCCATTCCCTGCAGCAGAAATTAGAGAAGCTTTAAAAAATGTAAAAGCTTTATTAGTCGGGGAACGTGCTGATTCATATGGTGGAAATGGACCAAACTTAACCCATGAAGTAAAATCTGCTATTCAAGAAGATAAAAACAATGAAACAATCGTTTTAAGCAGAGTGTTCGGATTAGGCGGAAAAGATTTTTATGCAGATGACGCAGAGCAATTTTTTCAAATGACACTTGATGCATTAGATAAGGGATATGCAGAGAAGCCATTTGATTATTACGGACATTATATTGGTAAACCGGAAAACGACTTAACTCCTGTCATTGAACCTCAGTATGGAGAAGCTTATAATACTGGATTAATACAAGTTACTCCGGACGAAGATAATAACCGCTTAAATGTAAAAGTACCGCCTTTACGCTCTCTTGCAGTTAAGCCAAAAAGATTGGCACCAGGACATGGTGCATGTCCTGGCTGTGGAATTTTATCTGGCTTAGAATTATTTTTTAAAGGAATTGAAGGAGATGTGGTTGTTCTATTTCATACAGGCTGTGCTTATGTTGTCACAACTGCATATCCACACACTTCACATAAACAAACAATGATGCATAACTTATTCCAAAATGGACCAGCTACCCTTTCCGGAACAGTGGAAGCCTTTTTAGAATTGCAGCGACGAGGAGAAATTGAAGTTCAAGAGAACACCACTTTTGTCATGATCACAGGCGATGGCGGAATGGATATTGGGATGGGTTCTGCAATTGGAACCGCTTTAAGAAATCATAACTTAATCATGCTAGAGTATGATAATGAAGGCTATATGAATACTGGCTCACAATTGTCTTATTCTACACCTATTGGTCATATGACCAGTACAAGTGGCGTAGGGCGTGCACAAAAAGGAAAATCATTTCACCATAAGGACACTGCTCAAATTATGGCTGCAACCAATATTCCTTATGTGTTTACCGCTTCGGAAGCTTTCCCACAAGATTTAATTAAAAAAGCTGCTAAAGCGCAATGGTATGCTCAAAATGTTGGAACCGTATATGGAAAACTACTTGTATCCTGTCCTTTAAATTGGAAAGCAGAAGATCAATTCGGAACAAAAATAGTAGAAGCTGCTGTAAATTCCTGCTTCTTTCCACTATATGAAGTGGAAAATGGAATTACTACAATTACTTATGATCCTGAAGCTAAGGATAAAAAAGTTCCTTTAACAGAGTGGTTAAAATTTATGGGAAAAACTAAACACTTGTTAAAAGAAGAGAATAAAGAAATGTTAAATGATTTTAATAAAGAGGTTGAAAAAAGATGGAGTAAGTTAAAAGTAAAACACGAAAATGCTTTATTATAAATTCTAACCATTCCATGTAAGGCAAGGGCTATCATCCCTTGCCTTTTCTCCTTTCATATTCTTCATAAAATTTGCATATATACATATATAATAGAAGAAACTCGGATTATTTTATAAATCATCAGTTACTATATTCCATTTTTCTCCTACATCATTGAAAGACTAAACCCATTTTTTCTATTCATGAATATACCGCCTATTTGCGTACGTATATAAAGAGGATCTTCATTCAGCCGGATGGTTTACTTAGGATTGTGAGGTGACAGTATGAATGCTAATGAAAAAAATAGAGAAAGAAATAGGGAAAAGAATCAATGAATTAACGGAACTACAACATATAGATGGTTCCTGGAGGTTTCGATTTCAAGGCAGCTTAATAACAGATGCCTTTTTTATTATTACTTGTCGAGCATTGGATTTCACGGACGAAGAAAAAAATATTCAATTGCTGGTTAAAAGTTTAAAAGCATCCCAACACGATAAAGGATTTTGGCAGGCTTATAATGACGAACATAACGGCAATTTGTCTGCGACTGTTATTGCCTATACAGCTCTTTTATATTCCGGATATGTTGATAAAAATGATGAAAAAATGCAAAATGCAAAAACTTTTATTCTTGCAAACAGGGGGTTGGCAAAAACCCACTTTATGATTCGCTGGATGTTATCGGTTAATGGCATGTATCCATGGTCCAATATGATTTACATACCAATGACATTTTTACTTCTTCCTACCTACCAACCGATTAATTTTTTTCAATTTAGCTCATATGCCCGAATACATTTTATTCCTATGTTAATTGCATCAAATAAAAAGTTTGCTGTTCTTTCTAAACATACACCTAATATGGATGATCTATTTGACAGAAATATACCACTCTACCCTTCCTATTCAGAATTAAACGATACACGTTCACCATTATCACCTATTTGGAAAGAAATAAAGAAAATAGGCAAGCTTCCTATCTATATGCATAATCTTGGATATATGTATGCTGAGAAATATATACTCGACCGTTTGGAGGAAGATGGAACACTTTATAGCTACGCAACTGCTACTTTTTTTATGATCTATGGGTTGCTTGCTCTAGGTTATAAAAAAGATTCCATTGTAATCCAAAAAGCAATGAAAGGCCTTTCTTCCCTTATACATAAAAAAGGAAAATATATTCATTTGGAAAATTCATCTTCAACTGTTTGGGATACTGGTTTAATTAGTTATTCTTTACAACAAGCTGGTCTATCGATCGATACACCAGCTATTCAACGGTCTATATCCTATCTATTAAAAAAGCAGCATTCAAAAAAAGGAGACTGGGCCATTCATAATCCACGCATCAAACCTGGGGGATGGGGGTTTTCTAATATTAATACAAATAATCCAGATAATGATGATACTGCCGTTGTATTGCGTGCCTTAACAAAAATAGCCACTGTTGATAATAGAAGCTATCAAGCTTATCAAAGGGGGTTAACGTTTTTATTATCCATGCAGAATAGGGATGGAGGATGGGGTGCTTTTGAGAAAAATACAAACTGGGAGCTACTACAACATATCCCCATTGAAAATGCAAGAGATGCAGCTGTTGATCCTTCCACAGCAGATTTAACAGGGCGGGTATTAGAATACTTAGGCAATTTTGCTGGTCTAAACAAATCACACACTCCTATCCAAACAAGCATCAATTGGCTGCTTGACCATCAGCAAAAAAATGGCTCATGGTATGGCCGTTGGGGCGTATGTTATATCTATGGCACTTGGGCAGCAATAACTGGACTTATTGCAGTTGGTGTACAAAAGACAGATCCTAGCATTGTAAGAGCTGTAAAGTGGTTAAAAAGGATACAAAGACAAGACGGCGGATGGGGAGAGTCTTGCCAAAGCTGTGAGAAAATGTACTATGTCCCTTTACCCTTTAGTACAGAATCGCAAACGGCATGGGCAATCGATGCTTTAATTGCTGCAGGAGAAGCAAAAAGTGAAACTGTTTCAAAAGGAATACCCTTTCTTTTACAAGAAGTCAAAAATTCTAATAGCGTCGATTATCCAACAGGCATTGGCCTACCTCGTCAATTTTATATTCACTATCAAAGCTACAATAAAATATTTCCTTTACTTGCCCTTGCACATTATGCAAAAGAGTTTCGTAAATAAACCTATCATCTATTTAAAAAGCTCATTCTGGGGACTATTCACAGTAGTTCCCTTTCTTTTAAAGTAAGTATAAAAATAAGGCTGTTTTCGTATAGACTGTTGCTTTTAAACTCGCAGCCTGAATACACTTCGCTTTCCGTGAACGAGCGTCGAGCGCCTCCTCGTCGCATACGCTCCTGTGGGGTCTCGTCTTTCTTGCATTCCCACAGGAGTCTACGTGTATGCAGGCTGCTGAGTACTTCTTCTCCTATTGTTTTACGTAAAAAACAACAAACTTTAAGAAAACAGCCAAAAATAATAAAAGAAAAATGTAACAAACGGTTCTATTTTTTCCATATTAGATTATACTATTGGGCAGAGGTGAAAAAAAATGTACAAATTGTTATCACATAATGATTTAGATGGTATCGGCTGTGGAATTTTAGCAAAGCTTGCTTTTGGAGAAAAGGTGGAAGTACGTTATAATTCTGTTTCCAGTTTAAATCAAGAAGTAGAGAAATTCCTGCAACAGGAAGAGAATCATCCTTTTCTATTCATAACCGATCTTTCTGTTAATGAAGAAAATACGAAAAGATTAGATGCATTTTATAAAAAAGGAGGAAAGGTGCAATTAATTGATCATCATAAAACAGCTTTACATTTAAATGATCATGAATGGGGATATGTATCAGTTGAAGATGCTGACGGAAATTTAACATCGGCTACTTCTTTATTATACGAATATCTTGTTCAGCATGATTATCTTACTCCATCCGATTGTATTACTGAGTTTGTTGAGCTTGTAAGACAATACGATACTTGGGATTGGGAGAAGAATGACAACCAGCAAGCGAAAAGATTAAATGCCCTGTTTTTCCTGATTTCAATGGGAGAATTCGAAGACAAAATGATGGCAAAACTTCAAGAAAGCGATCATTTCTTTTTTGATGATCTCGAAGAAAAGATTTTAGAGATGGAAGACAGTAAGATTGAACGATATATTCGCCGCAAAAGACGGGAGCTTGTTCAGACAGAAATAGACGGATACTTTGCTGGTGTTGTGTATGCAGAATCGTATCATTCAGAGCTTGGGAATGAACTCGGCAAAGAATATCCACATTTAGATTACATCGCCATTCTGAATATTGGCGGTAAAAGAATGGGTTTCCGAACGATTCATGATCATGTGGATGTTTCTAAAATCGCAGGACAATACGGTGGCGGTGGCCACGCAAAAGCTTCTGGCTGCACCTTAACAACAGACGCATACAAAAACTTTGTGACAGATACATTCCCGCTTGAACCGTTAAGAGAAGATGTCAGAAAAAATACCTTTAATATAAAAGAGTCTCCATTAGGCACGTTATACGAAAATAAGGCAGAAGAAACATTTTTTCTTTATCCTTTAACGAATAAAGAATGGGCCATTGACTATAAAAAACAACAGCTTCCAGAAAGATTTTCTTCCTTTATAGAAGGAGAAAGCTTTATTAAAAGAAATCATGCAGCATGGCTGGCAAAAGACTATAAATTTACAAGCTATTTAATCGCCTATGTAAAAAATAAAAAGTAAGCATACCAAAAAATAATGTGGCTGTCTAAAATCATTTAAGTACAGCCACATTACCTCTATTTCCTTAAAACCCCTGCATTATTCATTTTGAGTTATTTTTTCAATAAATGACATTTTACTTTTTGCATTATCTCTCGTAATGATATCGACATTACTATCTATTTCCTTATTCACTTTCTTCCCATCAATTGCCTTAAGAGCATTTTCTACACTAATATAACCCATATCATATGGATTTTGGGCAATAGTAGATTTTAAGGTGCCCTTTTCAATTAATTCAACCATTTTTATAATGCCATCCGCACCTACAACAGGAATCTCTAATTTTTTTTCTTGTAAAATCTTCATTACTTTAAGGGCTGTAATGTCATCTCCGGCAAATATTCCTTTTAGCTTAGGATTCGTTTGAAGAACTCTGGTAAGTATCTGTTCAATTTTTTCTCCATGTTCCGATTGATCCTCAATAATTGTATGAATGCCAGCATTATTTAAGGTTTCATTTGCTCCTTCAATCCGATCTCCAATGACAATATCATTAGATTTCCAACCCATAAGTAATATTTTATCATTCGGCTGGGCCATAGATGACAGTAGTTCACCTGCTTTTTTACCTAATGCAATATTATTTGTTCCGATAAATGAAGTTTTATCCAACCATTCTAAATTTGTATCAACAAGTAAAACGGGAATGTTATTTTTCTTATATTCCTTTAATATCGGTATAAAAGCCTTCGGATGATCAGGAGAAAATATTAATGCATCTGGTTTTTCCTCTAACACTTGTTTTAGGATGACTAGCTGCGTTTCGTTCGTATTGTCCATTGCCAGCACTTTTCCCTCTACTTCATAATTAGTAAAGGCATTTTCTAGACCAGCAATCATCATCCTCCAATAATCTGTTTTTGTTTCTTTTAAAACTACTACTATCTTAGGTTTTTTTTGATTCATTTCTTTTATTATATAACTTAATAATCCACCAAAAAAAACGATACATACTAATATGATAAACCATTTTTTTCGCAACTATTATTCTCCTATCTTAAGTTATAATTATGATCATACTGCTCTAAAATAAATGGAAAATGTAGTTCCTTTATTACTTGTATTAATTTTAATATTTGCATGATGACGATCTGCGATACTATAGCAAACAGCTAGTCCTAACCCTGTGCCATTTTCTTTTGTTGTGAAAAAAGGTGTTCCTAACTTATCTAGAATTTCTTCTTTTATTCCTTCGCCACTATCTATGACTTGTAAAACAACATGTTCTTTTTCAACAAATGTTTTAATCGTAAGAATTCCACCATAAGACATTGATTCAAGTCCATTTAATGCTAAATTCAACAAAAGCTGACGAATTTCTTTTTCATCCAGGTAAAGCATTGGACTTGTTTCTAAATGAAGCAATACCCTTTTCCCCGATAAGAGAGCTTCTGCATTTAGAAGTGGATAAATTATTTCAATAATGTCATTAAGCGATTGATATTTTTTATCACTTGTTTTATTTTTGGCTAAGGTTAAAAATTCTTTAATAATTTTATTTGCCCTGTCTAATTCATCTATCATTAAATCCATATGCTCTACCGATAATTGCTGATTATCTAGTTTTCCCATTTGTAAAAAACCATGAACAGTAGTCATTGGATTTCGAATTTCATGAGCAATCCCCGCAGCCATTTCCCCTACCAAATTCAATTGATCCAATTTATACATTTCTTTTTCCATTAATGTTCTTTCTGTAATATCATTTAATACGATTAAGACACAATTCCTATTTTCAATCATAATTGTTTCTGTTGACAATAAGGCTTCCCTTTTCATGCCAGATTTCGTATTATATGTAACTTTCCTATTGTTCATTGGTGTATTCCATTCACATTCAGAAATGCTTACATAATTCCCCTCTTCTTCTTCGAAAACTCCCCAATCACTATTATTGCTTTTCCATTCATCGGCATCGTAACCCGTATTGTTTATCCAGTTATTATTTACAGCAATAAATTTTCCTTCTTGTATAGAGCGTATCGCCATTAAGCAAGGGCTTGCCTCAAAAATCTGCTGAAAGCGTCCTTCTGATAATAAAAGGTCTTCAGCTACCTTATTTCTTTCCTCAATTTCTTGGATTAACTTTTGATTAACCAATAACAAATCTAACGTTCTCTCTTTCACTACTTGTTCTAATTTATCTATTTGTTCTTTCCTCATTTTTTCTATTTCTTTCCGCTCTGTAATATCACGAACAGTGCATACAAAGATATGGTCATTCTCTAACATTGCCTCACCAATTTGTATATCTGCCGGAAATGTACTTTTATCTTTTCTCTTTGCAACACCTTCAATAATCTTACCTATAGAATCAAACAAACAAGTTATCAAAGAGGAAGTTTTATCTTCTTCCTTTATTCCAATTGAACAAAGGAGAATAGATATATGTTTTCCAATTAATTCTGCAGGCTGGTAACCAAACATCTTTCCGCCTATTGGATTAACGGATAATATGAAGCCTTCTTCATTAAATGTAATGATTGTATCAAGCATTGTTTCTTGTATAACCTTTGATAAAGCCTCCTGTTTATGTAAATCTAATTTAGTAAGGTTTAGCTCTAAGTTTATCCTTTCCCTTTCAAGAGAGCGTTCGAGTTCCATTTCTCTTAAATTCTCCGTATGATGCTCATATATATTTACAAGTTGTTCAACCTTACTCTTTAATACATCAGGATTAAAAGGTTTTACAATATAATCAATCGCTCCTACTTCGTATCCTTTAATGATATGGTCTATCTCATTACTAATAGCTGTAATAAAAATAATGGGAATATCCATTGACCTTTTTCTCTTTTTTATTAAATTTGCTGTCTCAAAACCGTTTAGCCCGGGCATTTGTACATCAAGAAGGATTACCGCAAAGTCGTATTGCAAAATATATTTTAATGCCTCTACACCTGATTTCGCACTGACTAAATGATAATTAGGGGAGCTTAATACCGCTTCTA
This sequence comes from Niallia yueguangensis, assembly GCF_052663115.1. NCBI lineage: Bacteria > Bacillati > Bacillota > Bacilli > Caryophanales > Bacillaceae > Niallia > Niallia yueguangensis. The sequence goes on along the minus strand of NZ_JBQTCX010000005.1, from coordinate 159,804 downwards.
ATGCAAGCAAGTTTTCCGAAAGGTCATCTACCATTAAAATGTTGACAGGTTCTGTTCTTTTCGGTTCATTTAATTTTACGGTATATTTTTTCTTCGGAAGCATATTCTTCGTAATGTCCTGCATAATCTGTAAACCGAACCTCCTCTCTTTTGCCTAATCCAAGAAAACCTGATGGAATGAGGCTATTATATAATAATTGATGTACTCGGTTCTGCAGCTTTTTATTGAAATAAATCATTACATTGCGGCATATAATGATATGAAAATCATTAAAAGATTGATCTGTAGCTAAATTATGTTGAGAAAATATAAAATTTTCTTTTAAAAAAGGATGAAATGCTGCTGCATTGCTTCTCACGGAGTAGTACTCTGAAAAAGCATTTTTCCCTCCTGCTTTCATATAATTTTTTGTGTATATTTGCATTTTTTCTAAAGGGAAATTTCCTCTTTTTGCTTTTTCTAAATTATTGTTATTCATATCCGTGGCATAGATCCTCGTTTTATTTAGCAGCCCTTCTTCGCTCAACATAATTGCCATCGAATACACTTCCTCACCGGAAGCACATCCAACATGCCATATACGAATAAAAGGAGCATCTCTTATTATTGGAATAACTTTTTTCCTTAACATCAAAAAAAAGAGAGGGTCACGAAACATTTCTGTTACAGAAATAGAAAAATCCAAAAGCAATTTCTTCATTATTAATGGGTTATGAAAAACCATATTTTGCAATTCTGATATACTAGTTAAATTTTCTGCTCCTACTCGATATAACACTCTTCTTTTGAGAAATGGGAAAGCATAATTTCGAAAATCATATCCATAATACCGATATATTCCTTCTAATAATAATTCGATTTCAATGTTCTCCAACTCACTATCTTTCAACTTTTTATTATTAAGATATCCGGAAATGATGATTCCCACCTAACTTCTATACAACCATACCTGAATTAATGAGTATAGTTGTTCTAAATTTATTGGTTTACTTATATAATCAGATGCACCAGCGTTTATACATTGTTCTCGATTATGTTTCATTGCTTTTGCGGTCAAAGCAATAATTGGCAGACTTTGAAACTTCGGCATACTTCTAATTTTAGACATGGCCTCAAATCCGTCCATTTCTGGCATCATTATATCCATTAAAATAAGATCGATATCCTTATTTTCTATTAAAACAGCAATTCCTTCTTTTCCATTTTCCGCAAAAAGCACTTCCATGTCATACTCTTCTAATACAGCAGCAAGTGAAAAAATGTTTCTCATATCGTCATCCACAATTAATATTTTCTTTCCTTTAAGTGAGGATTCACCTTTCACTTCCTTATTAAAAATAGCAGACTTGTTCTCTCCATTCATCATAGCTTCTATTTTCTCAATATCAGCTGCTGCTTCTTTTTCTATTAAGCTTGATTTTTGATTTTTTGTTCTTGGTTTATATGGTAAATAAAAAGTAAACGAACTTCCTATTCCTTCTTTGCTTCTCACCGTAAGTACGCCTCCAAGCAAACTAGATATTTCCTTACTTATAGAAAGGCCTAATCCAGTCCCCCCATATGTACGGCTAGTAGTTCCATCTGCTTGATGAAAGGCTTCAAATATAAGATTTTGTTTATCTTTTGCAATACCCACTCCTGTATCACTAACTGTAAATGTTATCGCCGAACCTGTTAGAGGTAGATCATTTACTTTAAATTTAGATTCTGAAACATGTTGTATGTATAATGTCACACTTCCTTTATTAGTAAATTTAAAGGCATTGGATAATAAATTTGTGAGAATTTGTTTTAAACGATGTTCATCCGTATAGATTGATACTGGTAGGTCTTCACTTGCAATCACTTTAAAATCTAATCCTTTTTTTTCAGCTAAGTGATAAAATTGTTTTTCCGCAAATACTTTAATATTTTCAAGCATCACATCCTCTTCAATGATGTCCATTTTCCCAGTTTCTATCTTAGCTAAATCTAGAATATCATTTATTAAATGCAGCAGGTCATTACCAGAAGAATTGATTGTCTGTAAATATTCTACTTGTCTCGATGATAAATTATCATTGTTTTTTTCCAATAACATTTGGGCAAGTATTAACATACTGTTAAGCGGTGTACGAAGTTCATGAGACATATTAGCGAGAAATTCTGATTTATACTGAGAACTAAGCACAAGCTGCTGTGCCTTTTCCTCTAAAATCACACTGAGCTTTTCCAGCTCCTCATTTTTTTGCTCAGAATATTTATATTGTGCTTCCAGTTCCTCATTTATTGCTATTAATTCTTGCTGCTGTGCTTGTAGTTCTTCTGATTGGTTCTGTAATTCTTCCGTTAAAGCTTGTGAATCTTCTAACAGTCTTTTAACCTGCATTCGGTTCTTAATACTATTAATTGTTACACCTAAATGCTCTATTACCTTCTTTAATAATTTTTGTTGCATAGGACTAAATAGTTTAACGGAAGCAAACTCAATTACTGCCAGTACTTCACCTTTATATTCGATAGGGAGAATAAGAATATGTTTAGGCGCCGCTTTTCCTATTCCAGATTCAATTTCTATATAATCATTTGGAATTTGCGTAATATTTATTGGTCTATTCTCTAAGGCACATTGCCCCACCAGCTTTTCTCCTAAAAGAAAGCTTTGTTTACCTTCATTGTTATTCACAAACCCGTAAGTTGCAATTATGTCTAAACACTGTCGTTCTCCTAATCCTTCTTTAATGTAGAATACCCCGTATTGAGCTTCTATCGCTGGTGTAATCTGGGAAATAAATAAATTGGCTAAAAATTTAAAGTCCTCAGCACGTGGATAAGTAGCCGTAATAGATGCAATTTGCGAATCAAGCCAGCTTTGTTCTTCTGCTTTTTTCTTTAGTTCTGTTTCATGTTTTGAGTGCTCTTCTAATGATGATGCCATTTCATTATAGGCTTCTGCAATTTTCCCCATCTCATCTTTTGTACTTACTTTAATTCGAGGGAATTGAGTTCCGTGATAATATGCAACACTAGACATGACAGAAGAAACACGATTAAGATTTTTAGTCATCCCTTTTATCATCCAAATCGCTAATGCTACACTAATGAAAACACCTATAAAAGCATAAATATAAATCATTTTAACGGCTAAATTATATGTTTCTTTTGTGCGAAAAAGTTCATCTTTCATTTCTTGTTCTTGCAAGGTATATAGTAAATTAACAATTTGGAGAAGGCGTTCCTTTTCTTGATTCGGGAATATCTCTGAAGAATCTGACTCACTATTCCTATCCCTTTGGTGTTTCATAATAATTTCTTGTCCACTTTCTTCATATGTCTTATAAATGGTAGAAAACTTCATAATCAATTCCTGAGACTGTTCCCTTTTATCCATTTCCTTTAATGTTGCAACGGATGTGTTAATATTTGTTTTAGAGTCTTCCCAATCATTCCCTATCTTTATTAGCGTTTCTTCCGAAGGGTTGGTTGAAATTTCAATGACTTCCCTGCTCATGTTATTTAATTCATTTTGAATAATAGCGGTACTTTTAATTCTCTCAGACAATTCATTAACAATAATATGCATGTTAACATTTTGTTGTTTTAGCATATTCAAAAGTACTGCTATAAGAATCGTTATTAAAATAATAATAATTCCAAGACCTCCATAAAGCTTTGTACTAAAATTCATTTAACCCCTTCCTTCCACTTTATTAAGATACTATTTAAGGAAGAATTAGCATCAATAAGTATTGTAATAGGTTAATAATGTACTTGATTCAAGACTCTAATTTTTCTAAAATTACCAATTGCAGGTTTCTTACCGAAATTATATTACAGGAAATATAAATCATTCAATATAATGTTAATGAACTTTTCAGGAATATTCTGTATTTTTTATTTAAAATATAAGTCACCTTAATTATAATATGTGTTGAAAAAGGGAACAAATTAGAAGCAATAAGAACGAGGCAGCGCAGCCCCCTGCAACTTGCTTCTACAGGATGTAGCGAGCACAGGCTTTAAACGTTTTTAGTTGAAGATTCTCTATCATTTAGAAACAGGAAGAGCGGATAAAGCTTTAGATTGGTGACTGCTTGAACATCCTATTAAAAGAAGATTCTTTTACTAACGCTCTTTTCGTATAAATTGTTGTGTTTATTATTTTATTCAAAAACAACAAACTTTTAGAAAACAGCCTTTACTAACAAAAAACTTCTAACTCAAAACGAATTAGAAGTTTTTCAGAAGGGTGTAAAAAGATTTTCGAAGGGTTGCCGAATTTTTATATTGTTCGTCAATAATTTCTTGCAACAGCTCTCTTTTATGTTGAGCTGACAAATGCAGCTGTTTTATTATTTCTCTTGCTTCATATAAAAAGTCAAGATATTGTTCAAAATTATCATCATAAACGGAGGACCATTCATCCCTAATTTTTTTGGCTAGCATGGGACTGGCACCACTAGTTGAAACAGTAAGAATTAGCTTTCCTTTTTGGAAGCTTGCAGGGACTTGGCAGTTGCCATCTAAAGTTGAAGAAGCAATATTAACGAGCTTTGTTTTCTCCAACTTCTTGGCTATTTGTTTGTTTACTTGTTCATCATTTGTTGCTGCCACCACATAAAAGGCAAACGTGAAGTCATCATCCACCGCTTGCCTTTTAATGATGGTAAGTTTCCCATCCGCTTCTAAATCCTCTAATTCTGGACAAACTTCAGGACTTATAATCGTTATATTTGCTTTCTCTTTTAAAAGGGTGGTAGTTTTTCGAAGTGCTACTTTCCCTCCACCTACAATGATGCATTCTTTGTTTTCCATCTTAACCATTAATGGATACATGTTTATTTTCCTCGGTTATTTCTGCTAGTCTTTCTTTTAAAATATCTGCAATATAAGGATGATAGCCTAAATAAGATGCAAGTTCATATTTTTTGCTTGCATCGGCGTATTCCTTAATTGCTTTTTTCATTGAATTCATTAATATTCCGGTAAACAACAAATAAGGAAGGACTAATACATTAGAATGAGAAGATGCATTAGCAATACCTAGACCATCGATAAAACTCGGGTTGGCAGCAGTTAAATAACAATCTTGTACACGGATGCCTGAAAGTTTACTTTCTATTAAAGCAGCTATCTCTCCTAAATCCTGTTTTACATCTGGATCACTGCTTCCTCTGCCTACAAGCAATACTAGTAAGTCCTTCGAATTGTACACAGAAGATTGCTTTATTTTTTCCACGACAATTTCAACCATTTTGTCATGAACTCCTATTGGACTGCCGTAGCGGATTTCCGTGTTGGGATATTCCTTTGCAAGCTTTTCTAATACTTCTGGAATATCTTTTTTTGCATGGGCAGCGGTTAATAATAAAACAGGCACTGCATGAATAGTGGTCGCTCCTTTTTCGATGCATCTTTGAAAGGCTTGTTCAATTGTTGGTTCAGCCAGTTCTAAAAATGAATATTCCTGTATGGGAAAGGATTGATTATCCATGCATTTTTTTATAAAGGAAACAGCCTGATCGCATGCCTCTTTTATTCTGCTTCCATGGCATATATATAAAACAGCTTGCATTATAAAACCACTCCTTCCGGTAATCTTTCAAGAAAAGCATCTTCAAACCAGCTGATTTTTTCTCTCATTTTCACTACCTCTCCTACTACAATCATACAAGGGTTTTCTATTTTTCCGTCTGCTGCGTCTTTTACTACATCTGCAAGATTTGTCACAACGGTTTTTTGTAAACTTGTTGTACCCCAATTAATTAATGCAATAGGTGTGGATTCTTTTTTACCGTGGAAAAGCAGTTTTTCTCGAATAGAAGGCAGGTTTTTTACGCCCATATAAATGGCGAGGGTATCAATCTGGCATAAAGCTTCCCATTTAATATGATCTTCTTGTCCATTTTTGATATGTCCTGTGACAAATGCAAAAGAAGAACCATAATCTCGGTGTGTAACAGGAATTCCTGCATAACTTGGTGCTGCAATTCCTGCTGTGATGCCAGGGACGATTTCAAAAGGAATATGGTTCTTTGCTAATTCTTCTGCTTCCTCTCCGCCTCGGCCAAACACAAATGGATCGCCGCCTTTTAATCTTGTAACAACCTTCCCTTTTTGAGCATGCTTCACAAGTAAATGATTAATCATTTCTTGTTTCATAATATGATGATTTGGAAACTTTCCACAAAAAATAAGCTCTGCCTTCGGTTTGGCATACTCTAATAATTCCTTGTTTACAAGGCGATCATATACTATAACATCCGCATTTTTTATACACTTTATACCTTTGACTGTTATTAAATCTGGATCTCCGGGACCGGCTCCAACCAAATAGACAATTCCCACTATTTTCACCTTCTCTCTTTCTCCTATTAAAGAAAGAGCTGTTTACTAGAGCAGACGTATTCCTCTCTCTATTGCCTTTGTAAACAGCTCTTTTTGTTCTCCTCTAATCAAAAAACAATCATCTTTACTGTTTTTGATTATTACCTATATATAATATTGTTGTCCTTGTAAATATTGAACAATCTGCTCTACACACTCTTTAATCGAGTATTTTTCTGTATCAATCGTTAATTCTGGATTTTTTGGCTCCTCGTAAGGAGAACTAATTCCAGTAAAATCTTTAATAATTCCTTGACGCGCTTTTTCATAAAGTCCTTTTGGATCTCTTTTTTCGCAAGCTTCAAGAGAGCATTTTACATATATTTCAATAAATTCATTATCTTCAAGTAATTTTCTTACATTATCTCTATCTTCTTGAAAAGGAGAGATAAATGCTGTTAAAACAACTTGTCCACTGTCTACAAACAGCTTGCTGACTTCTCCAATTCTTCTAATATTTTCTGTTCGATCTTCTTCAGAAAAGCCTAAATCTTTATTTATTCCGAAACGAATATTATCCCCATCCAAAACATAGCTACTTACTTGATCATCAAATAAACGTTTCGCCACCGCATTCGCAACCGTTGATTTGCCGGATCCAGACAAGCCTGTAAACCAAAGAACATAGCTGTGATGCTTATTCTTTTCTCTTCTTTGCTGCTTAGTCACTGCCTGGTCATGCCATGTAATATTTGTACTCTGACTCACTATTTTATCCCCCATTACTTAAGAATGAATCTGTTGTTTTTTTAGTCCGTTAATCAATACCTCAACCACTTCTTTTCTGCTGAATGTGCTTGGCGGTATTTCCCCGTCTCTTAGTAATTGGCGAACCTTCGTACCCGATAAAATTTCATGATGCTCTTTGCCATGCGGGCAAGTTTTTGTGGAAGCCATATTTTCACATTTTTTGCAGTAGAAGCTATGTTCAAAGAACAATAAATTGATACCTAATTCTTCTGCTGTAAAGTTCTCAAATATTTTTTGTGCATCGTATGTGCCATAATAGTCGCCTACTCCTGCATGGTCACGTCCAACAATAAAATGCGTACATCCATAGTTTTTTCTTACCATTGCATGGAAAATGGCTTCTCTTGGACCTGCATAACGCATTGCTGCAGGAAATACAGCTAAGAATACTCGATCTTCTGGATAATAATTTTTTAATAATACTTGATAACTTTCCATCCGTACATCTGCTGGAATATCATCGGATTTCGTTTCGCCCACAAGCGGGTTCAGAAATAATCCATCTACAATTTCCAATGCAGTTTTTTGGATGTATTCATGGGCTCTGTGAACAGGATTTCTAGTTTGGAAGCCTACTACTGTTTTCCAGCCTTTTTCTTGGAAAACAGCTCTTGTTTCTTGTGGATCTAAATAGAAATCAGTAAAGTCCGTCTTCTCGATTTTCTTTACAAGCTTAACAGCTCCCCCTAAATAAACATTTCCCCTTTCGTACATTTTTTTCACACCAGGATGTGCATCATCATCTGTACGATATACAGATTTCGCTTCGGTAATTTTATCTGGTACATAAATGTCTTCTACTTGCAATACACCGTATGTTTCACCATTAAAAATAAGCTTTACTGTATCTTTTACTCCAATGCCTTGAGCTTGTTCCTCTTTTATCGGCAATGTAATTGGAATACTCCAAACTGTTCCATTTGCTAAGCGCATATTTTCAACAACAGATTCATAATCTTTTCGTGTTAAAAATCCTGTTAATGGACTGTATGCACCATTTCCAATTAGCTCTAAATCACTAAGAGCAATTACGTCTATATCTAGTTCTTTTTCTGTTCCATCAAATTTGTAGTTAGGTTCCCATAAATTAATTAGTGTTCCGCCATGTGGTATACTTAAAGCCATTTTTTTGCACCTCATTATAATATTTTAAATATTTTTATTATTTTACTAATAATTATACAACTATCTTTCCCAAGTTTTAAGATATGATAGTATAAATTTTTTCAACTTAGATGAGTGTCTACGACGTAAAGAATGTACTAGTGCCGGTATCGACACTTGTGCTTTTCTTATATACCGCCACCATCTTCATATATTGTTCGGTTGTCTTCTCTAATTGTTTTTACTAAACTGATTAACCCAACTGTGGCAATACAAACACTTAGCAGAATAAGCACAGTATATAAATCAGACTCAATGAAAAGCTGCACTAATCCGTAAGAGATAACAAGTGACAGAACAGGAGACACAATCCAAACCTTTACAATCCGGTGAATAACTTGTTTCTTTAATATGCCAAATCCAGTTTTAGAAGCACCAATTCCAATAATAGCAGTACTCGTAACTTGTGTTAAAGGAACTGGCAATCCAAATATAGATGCAATAATAACAATTGTTGAACCGGTTCCTGAAATAAGACCGCCTTCTAATTTGCTAAAACGGACAATTTTTTTCCCATTTGTCTGCAGTACTCTTCCTCCTAGAAGAAAAGCACCTGCTGCTATAAAAAACCCTCCAACAATGATTCCTGTCTTAATAGAAATCAGCTGGGCTCCCACTAACGGCCCTATTGCATTGGCAACATTGTTCATTCCAGCAGAAAAAGCTTCCAAGAAACCAACAATAATTACAAAAATTGATAAATAACGCTGATTTTTTTCTTCTTGCAGCCAAGTATATTTCGGCTCTAGTTTTTGAATAAGCTTTCCTGCATAAAAAGCGATTGCAAAAGCAACAAACGGCACTAATATCCAGAAGAAAACAATCCATAAAATATGACCAACAAAAAGACTTTTATAAGCAACGCCTACTCCTACCACGCTTCCAACGGTTATTTCACTTGTTGAAAGAGGGATTCCCATTAAATTAGCAATAAATAAAGAAATAGCAGCAGAAGACAAGATAATCAACACAATTTTTGCATTTAGAATAGAGCTTGGAATAAGACCTTCTCCAATTGTTTTGACTACTTCGCTTCCTCCTATTATTGATCCTAAAAGGATAGCGACCGCACAAACAGACAACGCTATTCTTTTACTTTTAATGGCACCAGATCCGTACGCTACTCCAAGACTTGCTGCCGCCCCGCTTGCACCGATATTCATTGCAAAAAACAGGGACATAATACATGCTAGAATTAAAATCATTTTTCATTTCCTCGAATCATTATTGTAAGTGTAGTCCGCATTCTGTTTTCCCTTTCCCTGTCCATCTTCCTGATCGTAAGTCGTCCATATTAATGGCAGGCTGTGTACATGTTTTACATCCGATGCTTGGATATCCTCTATCATGCAAGACATTATAGTCTAATTGTTGTTTATGTGCATATCTCCATACATCTTTCCATGTCCAGTGAATAAGCGGACAAATTTTAACAGATTTAAACCGGTTATCTTTGTTGATAAATTCTGTGTTCTTTCTTGTTTCTGACTGCTCTCTTCTTAAACCGGAGATCCATGCAATTGAACCAGAAAGCACTTCATTTAACGGAATAATTTTACGGATTTCACAGCATTTATTCGGAGCTGTTTTCCAAAGCTCATCTCCATACTGTTCTGCTTGTTCTTCCAAGGTTAATGCAGGCTTCTTCATCTCAATTTGCAGTTCAGGATATTTCTTTTTTACTTTGTCAATTAACTCATATGTTTCCTGAAAATGAACATCTGTATCCAAGAAAACGATTTTTGCATTCTTTTTCACTTTAGAGATTAAATCGATCAGTATAATTCCTTCAATTCCAAAGCTGCAGGCATAAACAATGTCCTCACCATACGTTTCGTATGCCCACTTTAATACTTCTAATGCTCCTTTTGTGTCATTATCAATAGAAAAATCAATTCCTTGAAAACCATCTATATTTTCATAGGTTACTAAGTTTCTCAAACCATTACCTCTCCCATCTTTTTACGCTCATACAAAAAGGCAGCTTTAACTAACGTTGTTAAAACTGTCTCTTAGTTTTTTAGTCAGCGTTTTATTTTCCTAATCGAATTTTTTCATTTTTTTCTATTTGAATCACTTTACCATCTTGTACAACTAAGGTAACGGAGCCGAATTTCATTTTATTTAAAATTTGCTCTAGCTGGTCTCTTACTTTCTCAAGCTGATTTGCTTCCCCCATAAACAAATCCCTCCTTAAAAAGGAAACTTTTAACATTCATATTCGATAAAAAAATCCTTCCACACGGAAAGATAACAGGCAATTCGTATTACCTTATCTTCCAAAATGGAAACCATTTTGTTGGAGTTAGCACCTTGCTTTTTAAGCAGGTTGCCGGACATCTTTGGGCCAATTCCCTCCGTCTCTCTTGATAAGCGACGCATTTTTCTAAATTTTATCATAATTGATATTATTGTCAACTAGTTTTTCTAGTTGTTTAGTCGGATTAAAAATCATCAGCAATAAGGGCAAGAAAAACCTGCGATGGATAACTGCCTTATTTTTTATAGCTTATGAAACTTTTATAAAATTGTTCATTAGCTAGGGTTCAAACTGTGCAGCAGTTTTCCTGCTGCTCGAAAACTGCTGCTAACTTATCTGGTTTAAACAATTTATCTTCTAATTTGTTATCATCCATCAATTTGCTTAGAAAACTTTTTCGTTAAGGCATTCATAAAAATCTTCACATTTTTTTTATCACCCATGATAGGTGAATAAACATATGACAGTGTTCGAATAAAAGTTTGATTTTTCAATGGTATAATAGAAAGATTACCGTTTTTTACATCTCTTTCAATAACACTTTGAGATAAAAGCGACAGCCCGATTCCTCTAATTAATGTTTCTTTAATTCCTTGGTTGCTGCTAATGGTTAGAAATGATTTAGCTTTTAATCCATTAGAACGGATTACATGATTTAAATATTCCCTTGTACCAGAACCAACTTCTCTTGTAATCCACGTTTCGTTTTGCAAGTCAGTTATTGTGGCTTCTTCTAATGATGCCAGTTTGTGAGAATTAGAAGAAACAATAAACAATTCATCTTCCATAAAAGCATGTACAGCTACATCTTTTTCATTCGTTTGTCCCTCAATTAAGCCGATATCTACTTGGTAACGTCGAACGGATTGGACAATTTCCTCGGTATTGCCGATAATTACTTCCAGTTCAAGACTCGGATATTCTTTTTGCAAATCCAATAAAAGCGCAGGGAGAATATATTCACCGATTGTAAAACTTGCTCCGATTTTTAATTCCCCTTTTATCGCATGGTGGTGTTCTAATATATTTTGTCGAGTCTGCTCATAAATGGATATCATTTGTACAGCACAATCGTATAATATTTCACCGGTTGGTGTGATTTTTAAATATTTTGGGGAACGTTCGAATAATTTTGTTTGAAACTCTTTTTCTAAATTTTTTATATGCAAACTGACACTTGGTTGAGACATAAGCAGTAATTCTGCTGTTTTTGTAAAATTTTTCACTTCTACAAGGGTAACGAATGTTTTTAATGCATCATAATGCAAGCTAATCTCCCCTTTAATTATTAAAAATCCTAATAGTTATTATAAGTTATATGTATTTTACTAATTCTATAACTTCCAGTAAAGTACAACTATAAGACTAATTGTGGAATGGGAAGTACTCATTCTTTAGAGAAAAAAATTCGCGTCTAATTCCGATTTGTCTGATTGGATTAATAAAAAAAGTGTCAACATGATAAAAAATTGGACAATTCTCCTTTGTAATGCTTCCTATTATGCAGCATTACTGGTTAATATTATGTAGTACATGTTAAAATTTCTTAGTGAGGTGATTATGTTGCAACTAAAAGTAATAAACAGTCCGTTTAATCAAGAACAGGCAGATCTTCTTAACCAGCTTTTGCCTAGTTTAACGGAAACACAAAAAATTTGGTTAAGTGGTTATTTATTAGCAACTCAAACTAAAGATAATGCTGAACCTTCAGCACAACAGGAAAGCAGCCAAAGCTTAGTGTCTAAAGAAATTACAATCCTTTTTGGATCACAGACTGGAACTGCAGAAGGGCTGGCCAAAGGTAAAGGAAAGCAACTAACAGATCTAGGCTTTGATGTTACGGTTTCTTCTATGAATGATTTTAAACCGAATCAATTAAAAAAGGTTAAAAATCTACTAATTATCGTTAGCACACATGGCGAAGGCGAGCCGCCTGACAATGCTCTTTCTTTCCATGAGTTTCTTTATGGAAGACGAGCTCCGAAACTTGATGGTTTACATTTTTCTGTTTTATCTCTTGGCGACAGTTCATATGAATTTTTCTGTCAAACAGGAAAAGAATTCGATCAGCGTCTAGCAGAATTAGGAGGCACAAGATTATATCCTCGAGTTGATTGTGATCTTGATTATGAGAAACCAGCAGAAGAATGGCTTGCAGGCGTTTTATCACAACTAAATGAAGCAAAAAGCGAAACAGTGGTAGCTGCGTCAGCACCTTCAGCACCAGTTGCTGAAACAGAATATTCTCGAAAAAACCCATTCCATGCAGAAATTCTTGATGTCTTCAATTTAAATGGTCGAGGATCAAATAAAGAAACGATGCATATAGAATTTTCATTGGAAGGTTCTGGCCTTACATACGAACCAGGAGACTGCGTTGGTATTTACCCAACTAATGATCCTGTTCTTGTCGATATGCTTCTTGATGAAATGAAATGGAATCCAGAAGAAACTGTAACGGTTAATGATGAAGGGGATGTTCTGACACTAAAAGAAGCGTTAACTTCCTATTTTGAAATTACCGTTCTTACAAAAAAGCTCCTTGAACAAGCTGTTCAGTTTACAGGAAACGCTGCCTTGCAAGAGCTTTTAAATCCAGATAACAAAGAAAAATTAAAAGATTACACAAACGGACGAGATCTTTTGGATTTATGTCGTGATTTTGGACCGTGGGCTGCTTCGGCACAAACATTCGTTAGTATTTTACGAAAACTGCCTCCTCGTCTTTATTCGATTGCAAGCAGCTATAATGCTAATCCAGATGAAGTTCATTTAACGATAGGTGCGGTTCGATACGAGTCTCACGGAAGAGAAAGAAATGGCGTTTGTTCGATTCTTTGTGCAGAGCGTCTGAACCCAGGAGATACTTTGCCAATTTATATTCAGAAGAATAAACACTTTAAGTTGCCTGAAAATCCAGAAACACCAATTATTATGGTTGGACCAGGGACTGGCATCGCACCATTCCGCTCTTTTATGCAAGAAAGAGAAGAGGCAGGAGCTAGCGGTAAATCATGGCTATTCTTCGGAGATCAGCATTTTGTCACAGATTTCCTTTATCAAACAGAATGGCAAAATGTATTAAAAAATGGCGTCTTAACAAAAATGGATGTAGCTTTTTCTCGTGACAGCGAACAAAAAGTATATGTTCAACACCGTATGCTGGAGCAGAGCAAAGAGTTATTCAGCTGGATAAATGAAGGTGCTGTTATTTACATTTGCGGTGATAAAAAACATATGGCACATGATGTTCACCAAACTTTAATTGAGATTATTGAAAAAGAAGGCAACTTAAGCAAAGAGAAAGCAGAAGAATATCTTGCTACTATGAAGAAAGAAAAACGTTACTTGCGTGATGTTTATTAATATATGATGTTCAAAAAGGCATCAAATGATAAGCGGCGAATCTCTTCGTTGGCTTGCTTCTAATGTGTTACCTTTTTGAACACACACTATATACTTTCGAAAGGAGTTTTAAAAAATGGTTAACCCAATATTAAAAGCACCAGATGGACCGGCAAGTGATGTAGAACGTATTAAAGAAGAAAGCAATTATTTGCGCGGCACATTAAAAGAATCTATGCTTGAACCCATTAGCTCCGGTATTTCTGATGATGACAACCGTTTGATGAAATTCCACGGCAGCTATTTGCAGGATGATAGAGATTTACGAAACGAACGCCATAAACAAAAATTAGAGCCTGCCTATCAATTTATGCTGCGCGTTCGTACGCCAGGCGGTGTCGCAACACCAGAACAATGGCTCGTAATGGATGAACTTGCAGATAAATACGGCAATCATACATTAAAACTGACTACACGTCAGGCATTTCAAATGCACGGTATTCTGAAATGGAATATGAAAAAAACGATTCAAGAAATTCACGCTAGCCTTTTAGATACTATTGCTGCATGTGGTGATGTGAACCGGAACGTGATGTGCAATCCTAACCCATATCAATCAGAAGTACATGCAGAAGTATTTGAGTGGTCAAAGAAATTAAGCGACTATTTATTGCCGCGTACAAGAGCTTATCATGAATTATGGCTGGATGAAGAAAAGGTTGCGAGCACTCCAGAAATAGAAGAAGTAGAACCTATGTATGGCGCACTTTATTTGCCAAGGAAATTTAAGATCGGCATCGCTGTTCCTCCATCTAATGATATTGATGTCTATTCACAAGATTTAGGGTTTATTGCTATTATCGAAGAGGACAAACTTATTGGTTTTAATGTCGCTATCGGCGGCGGCATGGGAATGACTCATGGCGATAAGGCCACTTATCCGCAGCTTGCAAAAGTAATTGGCTTCTGTACACCTGACAAAATTCTTGATCTTGCAGAAAAAGTGATCACGATACAACGTGACTACGGAAACCGTTCAGTACGTAAAAATGCACGTTTTAAATATACGGTAGACCGCCTTGGATTAGAAAATGTCGTAGAAGAATTAGAAAACCGTCTCAGCTGGAAGCTGGAAGAAGCAAAATCATTCCATTTTGATCATAACTCAGACCGCTACGGCTGGGTAAAAGGCATCAACGGAAAATGGCATTTTACTTTATTTGTTGAAGGCGGACGTATAGCAGACTTTAAAGATTATAAACTAAAAACAGGTTTGCAAGAAATCGCTAAAATTCATACTGGTGATTTCCGTTTAACTGCGAATCAAAATTTAGTTATTGCGAATGTATCTAGTCAGAAAAAGAAAAAAGTACAAGCATTAATTGACCAATATGAATTACAGGATGGCAAACATCACTCTGCACTTCGCCGCAGTTCTATTGCTTGTGTGTCCCTGCCAACATGTGGTCTAGCAATGGCAGAAGCAGAAAGATATTTGCCAACATTAATCGATAAAATTGAAACAATCGTCAACGAAAACGGCTTGCGGGACGAAGAAATCACGATTCGTATGACAGGCTGTCCAAACGGCTGTGCTCGTCATGCGCTTGGCGAAATTGCTTTTATCGGCAAAGGACCTGGCAAGTACAATATGTATCTTGGGGCAGCTTTTGACGGCAGCCGCTTAAGCAAACTATACCGTGAAAATGTTGGAGAAGAAGACATACTGAACGAATTAGGTATACTCCTTCCGCGCTATGCTAAAGAACGAAACGATGGCGAGCATTTTGGCGACTTCGTTGTACGTAAAGAAGTCGTTAAAGCAGTAACAGATGGTACTAATTTCCACGATTAATATAGTAATAATTAAAGGAGCAGAATCATTCATTCTGCTCCTTACAGTGTCGAAAAAGTAAGACTACAAACTTTCAGGCTGATTGAAAACGTTTGTCTATCGAGGAACGACCCTTTTTGAGGAGCGGCGGGCAACAGGACGTTGGTCAGAACGACGTTGTCACAGGACGTGACGTACTTAGTCGTTCATCCTTTTTACCTAGTAATGAGCACCGCAAAAAACGGGGAGTGACGAAGAGAGCGAACGTTTTTCAACAGCCTGAGGAGCAGAATCATTCATTCTGCTCCTTAACTATTACTATTAACTACGTACCCAATCATTAATTTGTTGAATATGCTGCGGTGTTGTTCGGCAGCATCCGCCGATTAATCCCGCCCCATCATGATGCCATTTTTTTGTTATTTGACCGTAATGATCATCATCTTGTTCTGCAGTCCATGTTTTTGTTACTGCATCATAAGATCCACCTGCATTTGGATAAATGACAATCGGTTTAGATGTTGCTTCTTTTAGCGTCTTGATGACATCTGGAATATGTAACATAGATGTACAATTAACACCGATCGCACAAATATTGTCATACGAATTAAAATAAGAAACAGCTTCCTTTAAAGGGGTGCCATCACTTACATGCTTTTCATCTGCAATGCTAAAAGAGAGCCATGCATAATCATTTGGAAAATAAGACGTTAACATCTTGGCGAGCGCTTTGCTTTCTTTAAAATTCGGAATCGTTTCAAAGGCAAATAAATCAGCTTTGGCCTCTTTTATTAGCTGCATACGAGGCAAATGAAATTGCTCAAACTCTTCATCTGTTAAAGTATAGTCTCCTGTATATTCTGCCCCATTTGCCAAATAAGCTCCATAAGGGCCGATGCTGCCAGCAACAAGCGGAAATGATCTTGCCACTTTATCTTGTTCTAATGCATTCTCCCAAAAATCATCTCGTGCTTCTTTGGCTATGGAGACCGTTTTTTTGATTAGTTTTTCTGCCTCTTCCTTTGTCCAGCCATTCTTCCTAAATCCGTCAATACTTGCTTGATACGTATTTGTTGTCGCAATATCTGCTCCAGCTTTAAAATAATCCATATGCACTTGTTTAATGCTGTCAGGATTATCAATAACAGCTTTCGTAGACCATAATTCATTTTGAATATTAACGCCCTTTTTTTCTATTTCCGTTGCTATTGCGCCGTCTAAAATAACTACATTAAATTGGTCTAGTATTTTTTGAATTTGGTTATCCACACTGCGTTTCTCCTCTTGTCCAATGGATGTATTAAATCTAAATCATATCCGTATGTTCAATAATCCAATGTTTTTTAATAAGTTGTTCTAGTCTATCTTTCTCTTTATTTTTAAAACACTTTATTATTTCTTTATGATCTTCATTCATTTTTGTGGACGCATTAAAAAGCTTATCTATGTCATTGCTTAAATAAACTTGTCTTACAAAACTATTTTGCAGCGTCTTCAAAATACCTGTTAAAGTAGAGTTGTTGCACTTATCCATATAAACATCATGAAATTTCTTTTGATATTTTTGATAATCTTCATAGTTTTTTTCCAAAATCGAAAGATCAATTATCTTCACGTATTCTTCCATTTTTTCTATATCATCTTCTGTTATGTCTTCCAATGCCAGGGTGGCTGCTAATGCGTCCAGTACACTTACTACTTTAAACACATCAAGTTTTTTCTTCGTATCAACTTCTTTTACGATAAATCCTCTTCTTGGCAAATACTCCAAAAGATTCTCTGAAGCCAGCTGAATCAATGCCTCTCTAACAGGAGTTCTGCTTACTTCTAATTGCTTACTGAGCGCCACTTCATTGATTTTATGATTAGGCAACAGTATTCCCTTTTGAATTTCATTGGCTATATAATCATATACATGGTCTTTTAATGATTGATATCTCTTGCTAATAATGATTCCTCCTAAATTATATAAAATGATTGTTTATATTATACAATATATTATATTAAGGAACCAAACCATCCTAGCAAATAGATTCAACCTGCAAAGCAATTTTTACCCTACAACCTCCACATCCTTCTTCACTAAAGACTCCCCTTTTTTATTCGATAAATAAACGCCTATAAAAACAAATAAGCCGCCAACCATTTGAATCATCGAAATCGGGTTTCCTAAAAAAGCACTTATTATTGCTGTAAATACGGTAATTAAATTCAAATAAATGCCAGCTTTACTTGCATTCATTTTACTAATTGCCATATTCCAAAAAACAAAGGACCATACGGATGGAAAAAACCCAATATAAAGGAGGCCTATAACCGCATTCTTACTTTGCGGCAGACTAATTCCCGTATATAAGATAAATGGAAGCAATAGAATCAGTCCTAATAACACGGAGATTGCTGTTGCAGAAATCGGAGGAACTCCTTTCATTTTTCTGCTAAAAATAGAGTACAACGTCCATAATAGGATAACAAATAACATGATAAGTTCGCCCTTGTTATAATGAATCGAAAAAACTTGTTCTAAATGTCCTTTCGTTAATATAAGTAATACACCTACTAGCGAGATAAATATCCCACCTATACTTACTACCCCAAGACGTTCCTTCAAAAAAACAACCGAAAATAAAACGATTAACACTGGATTTAATGAATTGATAAGCGCAGCATCAATAGGCGTTGTATATTGTAATGCTGTATATAAGAAAAAGTTATATCCGATTACGCCAGTTGCAGCCATAGCTAATAAAATCTTCCAGTGTTTCCATACTTCTTTCCACTTTGGACGTTCAATTAATTGCGCAATCGGAAATAAAAAAATAACAGCTATTATCCATCTGGAAAATGTAATTTGCAGCGGATCCATATCAGCAACAACAAATTTCCCAAATACATAATGTCCTCCCCAAAATAAATTAGCTAAAATTAACAATATAATGACCCAATACTTTTTCATCTTTAAACAGGCTCCTTCATGTTAATATTATGAAACAGAATAGGGATTTCCTCTATCCACTTATGATTTTCTCTGGCATTATTTAGATCAACTCTAAAACCTTATTAAATTCATTCATTAAATCATCAATATTTTCCAGACCTGTAGATATACGAATAAAACCTTTAGATATACCTGATTCCTCCAATTCCGCATCATTTAAATTCCGATGAGAAGTAATCGCAGGTGCACAAACAGATGTCTTCACACCAGCTAAACTAGGCACAAACTTAATTCCTTCTAAATTATCTATAAAAATACGATAACTTTCTTCATCCCCTTTTAAATCAATCGTCAGCATCCCGCCAAACAATCCATTGTTAAAATGAGAACTTGCAATATGAAAATATGGAGAAGATTCCAAGCCAGGATAAAATACCTTATTGATTTTTGGATGCTTTTCAAAGAAGGCTGCTAATTTATATGCATTATTAGAATGTTCTTTCATGCGCAGTTCTAATGTTTTTAAGCTGCGGATTAAAATCCAAGCATCAAACGGGCTCATACAACCGCCATAAAGCGTTCCAACCTTGTCGATTGCTTTGATCGGTTCTTTATTAGACACAATTATGCCCCCTGTAACATCTCCGTGTCCGCATATATATTTAGTTGCACTATATATCACGATATCTGCTCCAAATTTTAATGGCTGGCAAACAATTGGGGTGGCAAATGTATTATCAATGACTAATTTCGCCTTATGCTTATGTGTGATGTTTGCTAATTCTTCTATATTCTCCACACCCATCAGTGGATTTGAAATTGTTTCTGTATAAACAAGTTTTGTATTCGGTCGAAAATACTGTTCAAAATCATCCTGAAGATCAATAAAAGAAACATCGATATTAAATTTTTTCAACTGATATTTTAAAAACTCATACGTTTCCCCATATAAAACTTGTGATGCGATAACATGATCCCCTGCTTCTAGGTATGTCATAAAGGTTGAAGTAATCGCAGACATCCCAGAAGAAAACACAAGTGCATCCTCTCCACCGTCAATAGAAAGCATCACCTCTTTTAACGCTTCATGAACAGGGTTTGTCATACGTGAATAAATAAAACCTTCCGCCTCGCCATTGTAAACTT
This sequence comes from Niallia yueguangensis, assembly GCF_052663115.1. Taxonomy (NCBI): domain Bacteria; kingdom Bacillati; phylum Bacillota; class Bacilli; order Caryophanales; family Bacillaceae; genus Niallia; species Niallia yueguangensis. The sequence continues at coordinate 140,000 of NZ_JBQTCX010000005.1, read as the reverse complement.
TATTTAAAGTATCTACATCATCAAAAGCAAATACCGAACTCATCGTAAGCGGTATAGTTTCCGGAGTAGATAATGATTTAGGATTATGACTGCCTAATCTAGATAATAATGTATTAAAATTTTGATTCATGACGAATTCCTCCAATCTATCATTCAATAGGGTTATATAAAAATGCATTTATTGCATATTGTATATTGTATTATATAAATAATCAAACTTAATTTTTATTTTCCCCTTTCCCCTCAACAATAAAAATCGACTATAAATGGTAAAGGTTTTAGCTTTTTCATTATATATCTTCTTCTTAAAACAAAATAACACGTCATAATTTCTGACAATATAGTTGTATATTCTACAAATGAATGATACATTCTTAAAAAAATACAATATGCAATATACACACTTTCATCATACTATCCAGTTTAAAAAGGAGGTTAAAAAGGAGCTCCTTATCATTTCAGTAGATATTTTTAATTCAGAAAATTTAATCTTCTATTAATTTTTCTGAAAAGCTTGTATTTTATATATTTTTCAATAAAACTGTAATCTATAAGTAGATTGCTAATAAAGGAGACATTCATATGTTAGACACGAAAAACACAAAGGAAAATTCCTTGCACCGATCGATGAAAAGCAGGCATTTATTTATGATTTCGCTTGGCGGCGTTATTGGGACAGGTCTTTTTCTAAGCTCAGGCTACACTATTAACCAAGCTGGACCAATAGGAACCATTCTTGCTTATCTACTAGGATCCGTTATCGTCTATTTAGTCATGCTTTGTTTAGGAGAATTAACGGTTAAAATGCCTGTAACCGGTTCTTTCCATACTTATGCGACAAAATTTATTGGCCCTGGAACTGGATTTACGATGGCATGGCTCTATTGGTTAACTTGGACAGTCGCGCTCGGTTCTGAATTTACAGCTGCAGGTTTAATCATGGAAAGGTGGTTTCCTTCTATCCATGTTTCGATTTGGAGTGCATTCTTTATTGTATTGCTTTTTGCCATTAATGCTTTTTCTGTCCGCTTTTTTGCAGAAACAGAATTTTGGTTCTCTAGTATAAAAGTAATTGCTATCGTTTTGTTTATCCTTATTGGCGGGTTAGCGATATTTGGAGTCATTCCAATGGAAGGATATAATGAAGCCCCATTGTTCTCCAACCTTGTAAATGATGGTCTTTTTCCAAACGGATTTAGCGCTGTGTTTTTAACGATGTTGGCAGTTAACTTTGCTTTTTCCGGTACAGAACTAATTGGTGTTGCAGCTGGAGAAACAACTGAACCTGAAAAGGTTATTCCAAAAACAATTCACACTACACTTATAAGACTTATTATCTTTTTCATAGGGAGCATTACCGTTATTTCCGCTTTAATCCCTTGGAAGGAAGCTGGCGTAGATAAAAGTCCCTTTGTATTAGTTTTTGAAAGCATCGGTATTCCTTATGCCGGAACAATTATGAACTTTGTCGTTTTAACCGCTATTTTATCTTGTGCAAATTCTGGTTTATATGCAGCAACTCGTATGCTTTGGTCTTTATCAAATGAAAAAATGATTTCGAAATCCTTTAGTAAAGTGACTAAAAAAGGCGTTCCGATGAATGCTTTAATTCTGACTATGCTTGGTGGAATTTTATCACTTATCTCGAGTATCATCGAAGCTAAAACCGTTTATATTGTATTAGTATCCATTTCTGGATTAGCAGTGGTCATTGTGTGGATGGGAATCGCAGCTTCTCAATTTATGTTCCGTCGTTCCTATATAAAGGAAGGAAATGATATCAAGGATTTAAAATTCAAAACACCTTTGTATCCCATTGTCCCTATCGTAACATTTATTTTATGCTTACTATCTTGTGTTATGGTTGTATTTGACCCATCACAAAGAGTCGCATTATTTTACACCATTCCTTTTGTAGCTTTCTGTTATATTTTTTATTATGCAAAAGAGAGTATTCGGAAGAAGAAAATGTTGAAACAGCAGACAGGAGTAACAGAGTCGTAAATTTCTTTTGAAAAAGCAGGTGGGATGCCCCTCCTGCTTTTTTATTTTCATATAAATACATTCAACTAGTTAGATACTGTCAGTACTTTTGTTGCACTTGTTTTATTTTCTGAATCTGTTGCAGATACATAAATTTTCGTTCCAGCTTTTTGCTTAGGAATATTCACTTTAAATTTCCCTTTAGAATCTACAGTACCTTTATATAATTGTTTACCTATTTTAATGGTAATTTTAGCTTTTTTCTCTGCTGAACCAGTTACACTTGTGTTTGTTTTTTTCACTTTATTAACACTTGGCACATTTGGAGCAACACGTGTTACAGTGATTTCATTTGTAAGACTCTTGATTCCATTTTTATCATGGCTATATACAGAGATTTTTTTACCTGTATTTTGAACAGGCATGTTGATTTTGAAAGAACCATTTGAACTTGCTTTCGCCTTATAGCTTTTACCTGAGATAGTCGCTGTAACAGTAGAACCACCTTCAGTTTTTCCTGATATTGATGTTGAGTTATTATTAACGCCGTTTAATGTTAAAGGATTAGCCTCTTTAATCGTTACTTTTGAAGCTGTAGTTGGAATATGAACATATAAAGTTTGACTGCTGCTATCAAAATAGTACGAACGATTCGTTTTGTTCATATCATCCATTGTGTTGACTCTTGCATATTGACGAGTAGATTCAACTACTTCAGATGGTTCTTTTGCATTATTTATTTTTAAATTATACGCTTTGATTGTTGATTTGTACTTTGAAACTGCGCTGCTCTTAGTAAATTCAATTTTCTTGCCATTACGCTTCAAATTAAAGTTTGTTAAGTTATATTGGCCTTTTTTGTGATTTAGTGAATGTCCATCATCTTCATAAAAACTATAGCTTGCTTGATTATCAAGATACGTATCAAGCACTAAGGGGGCACGTCACGAAACGGAAAAAATCGTACGTTAAGCAGATACAGCCGACCTATCGTGTTTTTGGCCGACTGTATTTTTTATTAATAGTTATTATCTGAACGAAGGGGTCTGAATGCGCCACGTTCCACATAGGTGTTCTGTTGCCACGTGTAGTCACCTGTCAGATTGATGTGTCCCCAACCAAGTGGAGAAAGGTGCTGTAATAGATTGTCGTCAATCAATTGACCGCGTGATCTCAACTCTTGTACAGCTCGTTCCAAGTAGACCGTATTCCACAATATGATGGCTGCTACTACTAGATTAAGACCGGAAGCTCGATAGAGCTGATTTTCAAAGCTACGGTCACGTAATTCTCCCAGGCGGTTGAAGAATACAGCACGAGCTAGTGCATTTTTAGCCTCCCCTTTGTTCAATCCAACCTGTACTCTACGACGCAGCTCAACATTCTGTAGCCAGTCCAGCGTAAATAACGTACGTTCGATACGCCCTAATTCCCGAAGTGCCATAGCCAGCCCGTTCTGACGTGGATAGCTCCCTAATTTTCTCAACATAAGGGAGGCAGTTACGGTACCTTGTTTGATTGATGCTGCTAGTCGAAGAATTTCGTCCCACTCTTTTCGAATGTGTTTTAATTTGATGTTGCCACCGATCAAACTCGATAGTGTTGGATATGGCTTCGTATCACTTGTCACATAGAGTTTCTTGTCTTTGAGATCGCGTATGCGTGGTGCAAACCGAAAACCCAGTAAGTGCATTAAACCAAATAAATGGTCAGTAAAACCTGCCGTATCGGTGTAATGCTCCTTAATTTGTAACTCCGACTCATGGTACAGCAAACCGTCCAATACATGAGTTGCATCTCGTACGGCAGCATTGATGACCTTGGTATGAAAGGGTGCATACTGATCTGATATATGGATGTAGAATGTAACGCCTGGATCTTTCCCATATTTTGAGTTTAAGTGACCAATGGATTGACCGGTTCCACCAACTACGAACCACTGACCATCTGACGATGAAGTTGTTCCGTCCCCCCACCATGCGCTAAATGACTGTCGGGACTGTGCGTTTACTAGTTCAGCTAGTGCTGCCGAATAAGTTTCATCGCGAATATACCAAGCCTGTAACCAGGACAACTTTGCATATGTTGTCTCAGTGTAGGAAGAGGACTCCGCCATTTTAGTTAGTCCTAAATTAATTGCATCAGCTAAGATCACAGTCAGAAGGAGATTCTTGTCGGTGATCTGATCGTTGGTTTTAAGATGAGTAAAATGACTGGTAAAATTGGTCCAGCTATCCACTTCCAGCAGTAGATCGGTAATTTTCAGGCGAGGTAGTAAAGAATATGCTTGGCGCATCAGAAAGTCCGCTTCTTTTGGAACCGTATTGGAAAGTGGGGTGATTTTAAGTCCACTTTCTGTTATGATCGCATCCGGCAATTCGTTTTGCGAAGCAAGCCGTTCCGTTTTATCTAATTCGCATTCTAATACTGTCATCCGTTCTTCCAGGAATCGGTCACAGTCGGTTTCTACAGCCAGGCCAAGCTCTTGTCGATTATGCTGATCTATAAATCGCGATACAGGCAATAAATATTCCTCAAAGTCTTTAAACTGACGTGAACCTTGCACCCAGATGTCGCCGGAGCGAAGGGAGTTCTTCAGTTCTGATAACACACAGAGTTCATAAAAGCGCCGATCAAGTCCGTCCTCGTTCCGGACAACTGTTTCCCATCGTTTGCGAATAAAACTTGTCGGTGCATCCTCCGGTACTTTACGCGCCTGTCGTTGATTCATACCTTTAATCGTGTTTACTCCTTTTAAAATGTCTTCTGCTACTGGCGCTGCCTTCAGTTGAAGTGATTCTAGTAGCGAAGGGGTGTATCGACGAAGCTGTGGGAACCCGTCGCCGATTAGCGGAAGAAAGTCGAAATTGGCCGGTTGAGCCAACTTCTCCGTCTCTGTGACGCTTTCTGCGAATATCTCCCATGGCAAAATGGATTCGATGGCTATGTATGGATCACTTCCATTTTGTTTTGCTTCGACCAATGCACGACCAATACGGGAGTACAAGCGCAATTTATCGTTTATTGCTTTTCCCGACTGCTGAAAGCGATCAGAATGATGTCGCTTGGCTCGGTTATATAGCTTTCCAAGCATACGGTCATGCATATCAATGGTTTCGTCAATTAGCGTAGCGCGTGTATTGAGTACAACAGCCACCAGGGTGGCGTAGCGGCGAAATGATTCCAAATCGCGTAGATGCTGTGCAGTCATCTGCCCACCCTCACGGGCTATTTTTAATAGTCGGCTTTGGTGAACAGAACGTTCTAGTCCCTCCGGTAATGCCAAGTTTTCAATTGTACGTAGTCGCTCGATATGAGCAATAATATTCTTGGCATTTGGTACACCAGGTGACTGACGTAGCCAAGATAACCAACTTATCATGGTTCCTTCACGAATCGAAAGCAAGTCATCAAGCTTTTGCCGATGGTACTCTGACAAAGGCGCAATCAGTGCCTCATACAACTTTCGAGTTCCTCGGGTGAGAGCTTCTGTACACACTCGCTCAATCACATCGATTGAAGGAACAATAATATGCTGTTGTCGTAACATTCCCAGCAGAGCTGTTGCTAACGCTACTCCTCTGTCGGTCTGTTGTGCTAGTTCAGATAGATGGTGGACGAAATGGCGAGCATGAGACGTACCAAACGGTGTTAAACCAAGCCAAGTTTGTAACTCCAAGAAATGTTCTCGTCGTGTTTCAGGCCGTTTCGCGTACTGAGACCAGAGAGTGGGATCTAGATCTAATTGTCGTGCAACCATGGATAAAAGGGTCTCCGGAGGTTGAGCATCTGTTGGCAAAGCCAAGACGATTATGGCCACCCCTGTGCTGACGAATGACGGATAAGTCTTGTTCATTGAATGTGTAATGTTGAATGAGTTCTTCTTCAGCAGTTGGAAACTCTAAAAGAGAGGTTCGTTCAGTTGTGGTAAGGATGCTTCGGCGCGGCATATTCAGTCTCCCCGTAGGTATTGGTACACTGTTTCGCGACTGATGCCGTACTCACGGGCTAAATCAGATTTCTTTTCTCCAGCAATTGCACGTTGGCGTAATTGTGCCACTTGCTCAGGAAGCAATGATTTTTTTCGCCCCCGGTATACGCCACGTTGTTTAGCCAGGGCAATGCCTTCACGCTGTCGTTCACGAATCAAGGCCCGTTCAAATTCTGCAAAGGCCCCCATAACTGACAGCATTAAATTTGCCATTGGTGAATCCTCGCCAGTAAAGGTTAGATGTTCCTTAACAAATTCAATCCGTATGCCTCTTTTGGTCAAATCTTGAACAATTTTCCGAAGATCATCTAAATTGCGAGCGAGACGATCCATACTATGTACAACTACGGTATCTCCCTCGCGTACAAACGCAAGTAGTGATTCTAATTGCGGCCGTTGCGTATCTTTACCAGATGCTTTGTCCGTGAATAGTCGATCTACTTGAACATGTTCTAATTGGCGTTCTGGATTCTGATCGAAGCTACTTACACGGATATAACCAATGCGTTGACCGTGCATAAACTATTCCCCTTCCTTATTGTGTCAGGAATAAGTCTATGACCCTTCATTGAATATGTCAATAAATTAATTTCACAACCCTAAACTGACGATATTTGGAGCATCTCCCTGACGTCAGTTTAGGGTATAGTTTATTATGACAAACAGAAAGACTCAGATGGGGATTAAGCTACCGGGAAGATAGTTTATCCTTGAAGGATCTACTTGACTTTAATCGAACGGTCGTTTAACTTTGAACTATGAGACATAAAGATGAAAATAAAAGTGAGAGCATTTTTAAGGCAGCGATCCAGCTGATCAATGAAATTGGTTTATCGGATGCTTCAATGTCCAAGATTGCGAAGAAAGCAGGCGTATCTGCTTCGACGATTTACGTTTACTTTGAAAACAAGGAGGATATGCTGAATAAATTGTATTTGAGCATCAAAAAGAAGATGAGTCTAGAAGTGTTTTATAATTACGATGACTCCATCTCCATCCGAGCAGCATTTGATCATACCTTGAGACAGTTTATTAACTTTATTTTGACCAACAAAGATGAATTTTTATTTGTTGAGCAATTTTCAAACTCGCCTCTCCTTCATAAGCTATCCCTCAAAGAAGGAATAGATTTATTTGAGCCTATCTTTAACTTATTTGATAAAGGTAAGAGTCAGAAAGTTTTCAAACAGGTTGATACGAGTCTGCTCCATATGTTCATGTTTAATCCAGCCATGCAATATGCTAAAGGATATTTTGGTGGACAAATGGAGTTGAAAGAGGAAAGCGTGACCGAATTGATTCAAATGTGCTGGGATGCTGTAAAAGCATAGTTCGATACTTTCAGAGGGGCAAGTCCCTCTGATTAAAAACCATTTGATTTTAATCGAATGATCGTTTATTATAAAATAGATCAACCGGGAGATCATAAGGTAAGCCAGAATTTTTTTGTTTTGACAATAAACGAACGTTCGATCAATATGTTATGAAAAGAGGACAAAAAGTGAATACTAAATATAATCAACTGTTCCAACCTTTCACCTTCAATAACGGCATCACGATCAAGAATCGCGTCGTTATGGCACCAATGACAACCTGGGCAAGCAACGATGATCTAACCATCTCCGACGAGGAAGTCAGCTATTACCGCAAAAGAGTAAAAGGGGTTGGACTTGTTATAACCGGCTGTACGCATGTGCAACCAAACGGTATAGGTTTTACTAATGAATTCGCAGCTTATGACGATTCCTTTACTCCAAGCCTACGTAAATTAGCTGATGCTGCGAAAAGCGGTGGAGCTACTGCGTTACTTCAGATTTTTCATGCAGGTAACAAAGCCCTACCGGCTTTAACTCCAAATGGTGAAGTGGTTAGTTCCAGTGCTGTAGAGACTGAAGCTACTGCATTTGCTCCGTCAGTATTACCTAGAGAACTTTCACATGATGAAATAATAGAAGTGATTCATGCGTTTGGAGAAACCACAAGACGAGCCATTGAAGCTGGTTTTGATGGTGTTGAAGTTCATGGTGCACACGGATTTTTACTTCAAAACTTCTTCTCTCCTTTCTTCAATAGACGTGACGATAAATGGGGGGGCTCTCTAGAAAATCGCTTACGTTTCCCATTGGCAGTCGTTCAGGAAATGAAAAAAGTGATTAAGAAGCATGCAACAAAACCGTTTATTTTAGGGTACAGAATTTCTCCTGAAGAATCAGAAGAAGGTGGTCTGAGAATGAGGGATACCTATGCATTGATTGAACGTCTGATTGAAGAGGACGTTGATTATGTGCATGCTTCATTGGCTGATGCTCTTTCTTCAAAGCCAGTCGACAGTCAAGATGAAAAAACGTATCTTGAGTTACTTGTTGAACATGTACAAGGCAGAGTTCCTGTGTTGGCTGCCGGTTCTATGACTACTGCTGATGATGTGGCAAAAGGAATAGATAAAGGTCTTACCCTAGCTGCGATTGGCCACGCGTTAGTCATGAATCCAGACTGGGTTGAAAAGGTACAAAATGGACAAGAGTCTGAAATCCAAACAGTGATTAAGACTTCACAGGTTAGTGAGCTTGAGCTTCCGGAAAAACTTTGGGGCGTAATTCAAGCTTCAGCCCCATGGTTTAAAATCGAAGAATAACAGCGTAATAGAGAGAAGTTAACTGTTTTGTATCGCATAGTAATCCTTTCATCAATAATGAAACCACATTTAGGGGGAAACAAGATGTCTGAGAATAAAGTTTGGTTGATCACGGGCGCAGGACGCGGTATGGGCGCGGACATCGTGCGGGCCGCGCTGGCTTCCGGTCACAAGGTTGTCGCTACGGGAAGAAATCCAGACGCAGTAGCTAAAGCGATCGGCGCAGCGGAGAACCTGTTCGTCGTTAAACTGGACGTAACCAACCCAGAAGATGCAGAGGCTGCGGTTAAGGCTGCGGTGGAGCGATTCGGAACGATCGACGTACTGGTCAATAACGCCGCCAGCTGCTATGTCGGTTTCTTCGAGGAGCTGACCCAAGAGCAGATCGAACGTCAAATCGCGACCAATCTCTATGGTCCGATGAACGTCACCCGTGCCGTGTTGCCTGTGATGCGAAAGGCTCGTTCCGGTCACATTATTTCGATTTCTTCCCTGGCAGGCCTCGCCGGATTTGAATTTAACGCCGCTTACGCTGCTTCGAAGTTTGGTCTTGAGGGTTGGATGGAATCGTTGCGTTATGATGTTTCTCCATTCGGCATCAAAACAACCATCGTCGAACCGGGCTTCTTCCGTACCGAACTTTTAGAACCGGAATCAACTTTCTGGGCCGAGCGATCTATCGATGACTACGCTGCGCGTAATCCTCAATTCCGGGCGTTCTTTAAAGAAAAGAATGGCAAACAGGAAGGCGACCCGGCAAAGCTTGCGAAGGCGTTAATCACCATCGCGAATCAGGAGGAACCACCGTTTCGCTGGATCGCGGGTAGCGATGCGATCGCTGGTGCAGAGCAGAAAGTCGCTGAACTTGAACAACAGATCAACGCCTACCGTTCCCTTTCGACCTCCCTTGCTTACGAGGATGCTTAAGCTATTTCTTGTCCCACAAAACCAATAATTCTAGCTGTGAAGTCCACTTGGGCCATGGGGGCGGAGGTTGCTGTTCTTTCGCAATCATTCGACAAGAAAGAAGACGGATTGCGAATGGGTGCGGAACATTATCATGCCACAAGCGATCCAGACACGTTTAAGAAACTACCGGATTCCCTTTAAGGGTCCGGTTTTTTTCATGCAACGCGTGCTTAGCGTACGATTATTTCCGTTTCGTGAGGTGACCCCAAGATAATTAATTTTTTGAAACAGTTGCTCCAGCACATAATCCGGAATATAGTCAACATGATCGTAACTCTTTTTTCGTCGTTTCGGAATGTCCTCAGAGAAAATAAGCACCCTTGCACTCTTTTTAGGGGCAATACTATATTCATAGGTTTGAAGATCTTCTAAAAAGTTCCGAATGATAACCAAGGTGGTTCCTATATGATGTTCTGGGTGCGAGTTCTTTCCTTTTAAATTTACCTTCGCATGGTAATGCACTTGTTCTATATATCTCAATACGTGTTCTCTAGATAATTCAGTTAAGTCGTTCCATTCAGGTTCAAGACTGCAAATAAAATTGATAAACTTTGGAATGAATCCCATGTAGTTCATTGCTGTTGCCCATGAAAAACCCCGATGTCCTAATAGGCGCTGCTTAAAATATCCTTTCACTTCATCGCGAATATATACATTTTCTATTTTTAAGAAGTTGATATAATGTCTAGGAACAGATTGGTTAAATTCAATGCCGTACAATTGATTTAACACTCTCACATCCCATCTTTCCTTATCCCACTCATCGCGTGAATCCGCCAACTTACATACGAAAAGAATATATGATTCTAAGAAAGTTAACTTCAGCTGTATAAACAATAGACTCCCCGTATAGCTTTTTATTTGTTTTTTTTGTTGTCTTAATCCCATTTTCATTCAGCCACCAAAACCATCTCTTTTGAGCTTTTTCTAAATTTAATTCTAAAAGTGAGTCCATATTAGGATAAACTTCATTTAAAAATTGGGCCAACCTCTTTAACAAAGTTCTTTGACCACCAAATATGCTTGTCAGTGCCCATTCTTGACTAAATAATTTTTTGTAAAAAACGTATTTTAATTCTAAGTTAATAGAGAAATTATGTGCTAAAAAATATAAACTCTTGCTTCTAAAGTTTTTCTGTTTATACCGAACGAAATCTTCCATTTCAATTATAATATCTAGGTTCCAGACATCATTTACTAAAAAATAAGAGTTAGGAACGGAGCTGTAATGCCCAACCTTTGATGCTATACTAGTAGCGAGCTCATTCTGAATTTTTTGGTGAAACTTTTGCTGTTCCAAAATAGACTTAACATCTGGTTTAATCATTTTTTTACTCCCTTATTACAATCTTTGCTAACCTGGAAAGCTGATTGTGCCTTCTCCCAATTCTCACGAATTTCTTCACCGGAAGGATGGACGTACATGTTCATTGTGGTCTGAATATTGGCATGGCCTAGACGTTCTTGAACCTGTTTAATATCTTTTGTTTCACGATAGAACAGGGTGGCGTGAGTATGACGCAATAGATGGGGATGTACCTCTACTCCTGTTTTTTCTCGTAGACGTTTGAAGAGTGCATGAACATCCCAATCTGTCATTGGAAACCCTTTATTTTGACCATGTAGTTTTACAAATAGAAAGTTTGTATCAATTTCCATCTCATCAATAACCTCGTAGAGGTAGTCATCAAACAAATCCATAAGCCCTTGTGACACGTAAATTTCTCGTTCTCCTGTTTTCAACTTAGCACCGTTGGATAATTCCCCCCGATCACGTAATCGTATGCGATGTCCATGCTTATGATCAAAGATGAAATCTTCTATAAATAGTGCCAAAGCCTCACCAATCCTCAGCCCCGTCTCAAAGAGAAGGGAAAGAAGAAAGCGATCCCGTATATTACTAGTTGATGCATATAATACTTCTACTTCTTCTTTTTCTAAAACTTTCACCTTGCGACGAGGCTCTTTCAGTTTCAGAATGTTTTTGTTTACAGGCTTACCTGCATTTACATGGTGGAGGAAGCTCTTGTACCGTCTCCATCCCCCAGTAAATACTTCTTTTATAAGCCTGTCACGAACGTCCTGTTCTAACTCTCCATTACGGTACAGGTAATCATAAAAAGCTGTAACTACTGTAACCGTAAGGTTAACTGTTCTCTCTGTCTTCTTTGACCTCATCTCTTTAAAAGGAGTAACTTTATGGCTGCTATATGGATTCCGCAACCATCCGATAAACTCTGCTAGGTCCTGTAAGATGATCTCCATATAATCCTTGTCAATTTCCCCTAAGTAATCAAAATACTGTTTCAAAGCATAACAGTACGTCTTTTGAGTATTGCTACTCTTTCCAGTATTATCTAAATATTTGAGGTATTTTGCCACTGGCATCACAGGAATACCATCCGAGTCGAGTAATAAATATCTCCTTTTGTTTCCATCCAACTTCACTTCTTGAACCTTCATTTGTCCTCCTCCAATAGCTTAAACATATGATTATATTAAACTTATTAAATAAGATTTAAAAGGTCTTGTTTATCTTTCTGATTTATAGAAAAAGAGAGGATATTCGCTCATATATTGAACGAATTATCCTCTCTTTATGATAGTCTAATTAACGTATGTTTTCCGCGTTTTGTTGGTAGGACCCCTTATAGAAAGTGGTAAAGTTCATAAACCAACGATAGAATCGATTTATGGATGATCGATGTTGATTAATGGTAGAGTGGCTTATCCTTTTTGACCAGGTAGTCATAACTCCTTCATTTTCCATTCATTTGATTATGACTAGAATTCCATGAGTTAATCACCCAAAATACCATAATTCATCATAATCTTTAATAGAATACGACAAGTCCATTTAAAATCGTTGGTAACTATTTTTAACTTGACTCCAGAAAGTTTATTATCTAAACTAAAAATGCGCTTAGACGAATGACAGGGCTAAATTTTTTTGGTTATTTAGTTTAGTTATTAAACAAAATGGAGATGGGGAAATGAAGATACCATCTAGAAATTTGACCAGAATGATTCTGTATTCCGTTATGTAAATGATTCTATCAGCTATTCATCATTACTGTGCGCCCACTATTTATCAATCACCTTGGAGACTTCATGTTGTTCAAGTGAGTATCGTCGTGATTATTTATAGCTTGTGGTACTTGTTGTTTGCCGCAAATGGCAAAATACTTTATTTACAAAAATTGATTTCCATCTTTTTGGTCGTTAGTTTCAGGATTGGCATTTTTGAAGGTGGTTACAATTATTTTGTCAAAAACATTGTTTTTTTGATTGGAGTGTCCGAAATATGAAACAGAAAAAAGTAGATCGTACAAAGTCAGGTAGCCAGCATCTAGGCCAATTAATTATGCTGCTCCAACGTTTAGAAAAACATCCACATACGTTTGGAGAGGCGGGTCCTTTGACACCGACTGAGATTCATACTATTGATGCGATTGGCGTGGAAAGAGGTGTGCTAATGAGTGAACTCGCCAATCGCCTTCAGGTAACCAAGGGAGCCGTTACGCAAATTATTATCCGTTTGGAAGACAAGAACTTAGTGGAACGAACTCCAAATCCAACCGATTCAAGAAGTGTGATTGTATCTTTGACCAAAAAAGGCAAAAGTGCCTTTCGAGCCCATGAAGAGGTGCACTTACATTTCTATCGAGAGTTACGTTCGCAATTAAATGATCAGGAGATTGAGATTTTTGAGAAGTGCATAGAGAAGCTGTGTACCCATTTACGAAAGTAATTTTTTTACCTTTTTAGTTTAGTTTCTAAATAAATTAGCGATGTAAAGATAGGTACTAATAGAAGTTAGGTGGGATTTGATTGAGAGAAAAAATCATTGTGGTCGGTGGGTATGGTCAGGTTGGCAAAGTGATCTGCGATGAATTAGGAAAGATTTATCCATATAAGGTGTACGCTGCTGGACGTAACTTCCAGAAGGCAGAACAGTTCTCGATTCATACAGGGAGGAAAGTTTTACCTCTACAACTTGACGTGAATGAACCGATAGCTGGCGATTTTTTCCGTGATGTTTCCATGGTTGTCATGTGCTTGGACTTACAAAATACCAACTTTGTTCAAGCGTGTGTTAAGCATCAGGTTGATTATATTGATATTACGGCTGATTATTCTGTGATGTCAAAAATTCAAGAGATTCGTCCTACGGAATCGACAGTTGTCCTAAGTGTCGGGTTGGCACCTGGAATAACCAACATGCTAGTGAAACAAGGAAAGAATCAATTGGATCAGGTCGATTCTGCAGATATTTATATTTTGTTAGGTTTAGGGGAGGTACATGGACGTGCAGCGATTGAATGGACAGTGGATAATCTGAGTGCTGATTATTCTGTCATCCACCAAGGAAGCAGAAAACAAGTGACCAGTTTCTCTGATGGAAAGAAGATGAATTTTCCAGCGAGATTAGGACAAAAAACAGCTTATCGGTTCAACTTTTCTGACCAACACGTTTTACCTCAGACGTTGGGTATTCCCTCTGTTTCCACTCGTCTATGTTTTGATTCAGCGATGATGACAAGTTTAATAGTGAGTTTAAAACGTACAGGGATTGTACGGTGGCTAGAGCAGCCCTTGATCCGAGAAAAGGTAGTGGATCTCTTTGAAAAATCGCAATGGGGATCACAAGTATATGTAGCAAAGGTAGATGTTACAGGGCAGTTGAACGGTCAGAATGTACGCTATCAAGGTTCGATTCACGGAGAAAATGAGTTTGTTGCAACAGGAAAAGTTGCGGTCTATGTGGCGAAAAATATCTATGCAGGGCAACATCCACCTGGTGTATTTCATATGGAAGAGCTGTTCCAACCTACTGATTTATTTACTGATTTAAGAGACATGGTCACATTGGATGAAAAAATACTGGAGGTATAGACAAATGGAGATGAGAAAAATGGGGAAAACAGTCCCTGGACCTAAAGAGATCCCTTTTATCGGTAATCTGCTGGAAGTAGGTTCAAAGCCGCATGAATTTTTTAAAACTTGTGTAGAAAAGTATGGTCCGGTTGTTCGCGTACGGTTGGAAAAAGACCGCGATACGTATCTGTTAAGTCGTCCACAGGATATTCAGTATGTCCTTAAAAATTCACAGAAGTTATTTGCAAAAGGGTATCACCGGGATCGGATTCTTAGTATGGTGCTAGGCAATGGTCTGGTCACGAGCGAAGGAGATTTCTGGCTCAGACAACGGAGATTATCGCAGCCAGCGTTTCATAAACATCGTATTGAGAAATATGCGGACACTATGACTCACTATGCTAGCCGAATGCTTCGTAACTGGGAAAATGGCCAAATGCTTGATCTTCATAAAGAGATGATGCAATGTACCATGGAAATTGTTGCTAAAACACTTTTTGATATAGATCTGCAAGAAGCCGAGCATCAGGGGTCAAATCAAGTTGGTAAAGCGCTTGATCAAGTTTTTCACGAATATGTTAATCAGTATACAAGCATTACTCGTATGTTGCTTGAAATGCTCCCTTTTTCTCTGCCTACTCCTGGAAATAAACGACTGAAGGAAGGTATTCGCCAATTGGATCAGGTAATCTATGAGATCATTGAGCACCGAAAAAAAGAGAATCGGGATCGGGGTGATCTTCTTTCTATGCTGATTGCAGCACAAGATGATGATGGAAAAGGGATGACTTCTACACAATTAAGGGATGAAGTGATGACGTTATTTCTTGCTGGTCATGAAACAACGGCTAATGTTTTATCGTGGACTATCTATCTACTTGCTCAACATGCAGATGCGGAAGAAAAGTTAGTTACAGAGTTAAAAAATGTGCTACAAGGAAGACTTCCTTCTTTATCCGATATTCCACATCTCCCCTATACGCAAGCAATCATCAATGAATCGATGCGTCTCTATCCGCCCGTTTGGTTTATTTCTCGTGAACCACTTGAGGATATATGGATCGATGAATATTGTTTACCAGCAGGATGTGAAGTTGCCGTTAGTCAGTGGGTGATGCATCGGCACCCGGATTATTTTTCAAAACCCGATTCTTTTGTTCCCGAACGTTGGTTCCGTGAATTTGAAAAAAGCTTACCTTCCTATGTCTATTTTCCGTTTGGCGCAGGGCCACGTGTCTGTATTGGAAATAATTTCGCGATCATGGAGGCCACTTTATTGCTCGCTTCGATTATGCAAATGATTCATATGGAACTCGATCATCAACATGATGTGGTTCCAGAACCTTCGATCACGCTACGACCAAAAAATGGGATTCGGGTACGTGTCGAAAAGAGAAACAACTAATAGTTTAACCTTACTACCCGGTTTCTTAGTTTCATGATCGAGCAAAACGGTGCAACTTTATTAAAACGGTATAACTTTATTTTAAACGGTACGACTTTATTTCAAATCCACAATGGAAACAAAGAAAGTAAATAAAGAGATAACAATATACCCCCAAAATCCTTTTTTGTCTTTTTAAAGTTCGGCTAATCCTGTCACCAACATAAGTGCCCCCAAGAACAACATAGAATATGGCATCAACTCAAAATTTTCAGTAATTAGCTGATAGGCTGATAAAGTAAGAACAATTATTTCCTAGGTTGGTTACTTTTGCTTTTTTTATTCACAATGCTTATAATGATAATTTAGAACGTTACTAGTTTGGGAGGGATAACAGTGATTGAAAAAGTAAATCTTATGTCTAAGTTTGAATTGATTCATGAGTATTATCAGCCCAAAAGTATTGCAAATGTAAATGATTCAGCGTTTAAAATAGTAAAATTGAAAGGTGATTTCATATGGCATCACCATGATAAATCTGATGAATTATTCTTGGTTATTAAAGGACAAATGAAAATAAAAGTAAAGGATCAAGATGATATACATTTGAATGAGGGCGAATTAGTTGTTATCCCTAAGGGTGTAGAACATATGCCGGTAGTTGAAGAAGAAGCTTATGTTGCTCTGATTGAACCTTATGAGTTGATTAATACAGGAAACGTACAAAGTGAACGTACTGTACACAATGTTGAAAAAATATAAAATGCTATCTGATTCCAACTTGTGTGGATTCTATGTCCCGTCAGTACTTAGTTTAAGATAAAGGATAGTTAAGCCTTATTTCAATTAGAAATAGGGCTCTTCATTTTTTATTTCTCAAACGGTGTTAATTGTACTTTTAACACCAAAATTTAACAACTACTTTATTTGTTTTTAAACGAATTTATTGTAAATGGGGTAGCGTCAGGAAAATGCGGATTTACAACGATTCATTCGAATTGTTTATTCTCCAAGCATTGTACGTTGCTTCATTTTCCAAATGGCCATAAATATTATGGAACTCTTTAGAAAGAACAGTATTATCGTTATCGTCTTTCCCATAAGCATCTAATGGAAGCGTAAAATAAGTTTCTGCAGCACCTAACAGCGAAGGTTCATTCATATCATTCCATATCCCATCAGCACCATCATTAAGAATAGGTCCTAAACTGGTTGCCCACCAGTTTCTCACGTCACTTTTTAAAAAGTTAGGAAAAGCCGAATCACCAGGCCAAACAGGGCCAATAAAATCACTTCCATCAGCATTTTTCACCCAATATCCTTTTGCTGTTCCTTCTTGATAAATCAAATAGTTTTCATCTTGTTTAACACCAGGATCATTAATTAAAACCGCATGAAAACCACCTAATGCTTTTAATTGTTGTAAGGCTTGTTTATATTGTTCATTCCATGTAAATATACGGTAACCGTTCATATAGTCAATATCAAAGTGCATCGTATCAAGTGGTATTTGCTTTTCGCGATAGGTTTTAGCTATATCAATGATCTCAGTTGGTGAGTATCCAAATTTGCTTTGATTTAATCCTAGAGACCATTCAGGTGGAAGATCCATCTTTCCAGTTAAGTCAGTGTATTGCTCAAGTACATGAGAAATCTCAGGTCCGTACATAAAATAATATGTTAGTGGTCCACCGTTGGCATAAAAATAGTAATAATTATCCGAATCACTTGCCATATTGTAGTAAGATCGGTATGTATTATCAAACAAAAGCCCATAAGCTTTTCCGTTTTTTAAACCGATAAAGAATGGAATGGAGGCATAAAGATATTTTGCCTCTGGTCCATATGCGTATGCATCTGTGTTCCACATACCCATGTTTTTTCCACGCTTATTAAGCGTTAAACCGGATTGTTCACCAAATCCGTAAAAATTTTCATTGCTGTCCGTTTTTTTGAAAACATATGGTTTACTATTTTCATAACCAGATGATGTACCATTTTTCATATAATCTTCATTAATAACATGCCCTTTTTTATCTAGAATTTTAATTCCAAATGGCTTTTCTTTAACAATGATATTAAGCTCACTAGTCTTAATCAAATATTGATTATTCATTTGTTTTGTAGTAAACGATGGTGTTTCCCAGTTTTTCTTTTGTATAGCAGGAGAATCCTGTTCTGTTTTATCTTTAGGAAGTATTGAGATTTTTACCATATCCTTGGATAAAAGATGTATGTTACCGTTATAATCACCTAAATCAAATGAAACACTATCATTTGTTTTATTTTTACTTTGAACAGAAAGTTTTTGTAGGTTGTTAGTATCTAATAACGTATCTGGATCAGGTTCAACTGCTAAAACAGTTTGAAATGTAGTTGAAAATAGAATGACTATAGTAACAAAAAAAATACTAATACCTTTTAGCCTAAAAATAGACATTTTTCCACCTCAAGAGTAATTATTTTAACGCAGGAAGAATATTCCGAAAATATCAGCTCCTAATAAGAAAAGCGCAGGCGTCGGAGCTAGACACTCATCTAAGTTGAAATTTTTATACTTTCTTATCTAATAAAAAGAAACCCCAAAGAAAGATCTTAAGCATCTTTTTTAGGGGTATAGAAAGGAAATTATTTAATTAATTAGATACTGTCACTACTTTTGTTACACTTGTTTTATTTTCTGAATCTGTTGCAAATACATAAATTTTCGTTCCAGTTTTTTGCTTAGGAATTTTCACTTTGAATTTTCCTTTAGAATCTACAGTACCTTTATATGATTTTTTGCCGATTTTAATGGTAATTTTCGCTTTTTTCTCTGCTGAACCAGTTACACTAGTGCTTGTTTTTTTCACTTTACTAACACTTGGCATATTTGGAGCGTAACGTGCTACAGTGATTGTTTGTGTAAGACTCTTGATTCCGTTTTTATCTTGGCTGTATACAGAGATTTTTTTACCTGTATTTTGAACAGGAATGTTGATTTTAAAAGAACCATCTGAACTTGCTTTCGTTTTATAGCTTTTACCTGAAATAGTTGCTGTAACAGTAGAACCACCTTCAGTTTTTCCTGATATTGATGTTGATTTATTATGGACACCGTTTGCTGTTAATGGGTTAGCATCGTTAATCGTTACTTTTGAAGCAGAAGTTGGAAAATGAACATATAAAGTTTGACTGCTGCTATCAAAATAGTACGAACGATTCGTTTTGTTCATATCATCCATTGTGTTGACTCTTGCATATTGACGAGTAGATTCAACTACTTCAGATGGTTCTTTTACATTATTTATTTTTAAAGTATACGCTTTGATTGTTGATTTGTATTTTGAAACTGCGCTGCTCTTAGTAAATTCAATTTTCTTGCCATTACGCTTCAAATTAAAGTTTGTTAAGTTATATTGGCCTTTTTTGTGATTTAGTGAATGTCCATCATCTTCATAAAAACTATAGCTTGCTTGATTATCAAGATACGTATCAAGCACTAAGTTCGTTAATGGCTTTTCTCCAGTATGTTGTTGGACATCACGAGTAGGAATAATTGAATTCTTTTTCACGAATAGCGGCAAATAGTCTAATGGTGCATCGACCGTAATCGTTTGTCCACCTTTGTATTCCTTTTTATCCCAATAATTCACCCATGTATTTCCTTCAGGTAAATAAACTTCACGCGTTGTTTGTCCTGGATTAACGATTGGAGCAAGCATCAATGAATCTCCGAACATATATTGATCACTGATATTATATGTTTTTGCATCTTTTTGATATTGATAAACAAGTGGCTGCTGTACAGGTTTTCCTGTTTTAGCTGCATCGTTAAATGCGTTATATATATAAGGAAGAAGTTGATAGCGCATTTCAATATACTTTTTACTGATTGCTTCTACTTCTGGGCCAAATGACCAAGGCTCTTGATGATATTGTGAATCACTCCACCCATCATAATGAATACGTGCGTAAGGCAAGAATGCCCCTACTTGAATCCAACGGGCAAATAGTTCTGGTGTCGCTTGACCACCAAATCCACCAATATCATTTCCAACAAATGGTGCACCGGATAAACCAAGATTCATATTTAATGGAAGAGACATTTGCAGATGTTCCCAAGTGCTTAGACTATCCCCTGTCCAAACTGCTGCATAACGCTGCGTCCCAGCAAACATGTCCCGTGTTAAAATAAAAGGTCTTTCATTTGAGTTAATCTTTTTCCAAGCATCATAGGTCGCCTCATTTTCTAAGTGACCAAAGATATTATGAAATTCTTCATGTGTAACTTTATTATTATTGTCATCTTCTCCGTATGCATCTAGCGGCAAGGTATGATTATATCCAGGACCATCAATAAATACTGCCGGTTCATTCATATCATTCCAAATGCCATCGAAGCCAGCATTAAGAAGTGTAGATCCAGTACTTTCTGCCCACCAGTTACGTACATCTTTCTTTAAAAAATTAGGGAAAGCAGAATTTCCTGCCCAAACAGGACCATGAAAGATATTACCGTCCGCTTGTTTAAACCAGTAGTCCTTAGCGGTTCCTTCTTTGTAAACGGAATAATTATCATCTTGTTTAACGCCAGGATCATTAATTACGACAGAGTGGAATCCACCCATTCCTTTTAATGTTTGTAGTGCTTGCTTAAATTTATCGTTGAAAGTAAATACTCTGTACCCATCCATATAATCAATATCAAAATGCAATGTATCAAGTGGAATTTGTTTCTCTCGATACGTACGTGCAACACTTGTAATAGAATGGTCTGTACTATCTTCTTCTGTTGCTTTATAACCCCAGCTGCTTTGGTGAAGCCCTAATGTCCATTCAGGCGGCAAATCAATTTTCCCAGTCAATTGGGTATATTGATCAAGAACATGTTGAATATCCGGTCCATACATGAAATAGTACGATAATGGCCCACCATTAGCATAAAAGTAGTAATAATTATCCGATTCACTTGCCATTTCGTAATAGGAACGATAAGTATTATCAAATAAGATACCATATGCCTTTCCGTTATTTAATCCAATAAAGAACGGAACTGCGGTATAAACATACTTTGTATTGCTATCATAACCATAGGCATCGGTATTCCACATACCTAGACTTTTACCGCGTTTGTTTAACTGCAGTCCAGCTTGTTCTCCGAAACCATAAAAATTTTCACTGCTGGATGTTTTTTTGAATACATATGGTTTTCCGTCTTCATAGCCAGAAGATACACCGTTTTTCATATAATCTTCATTAATGACACGACCTTTTTTATCAAGGACTTTAATCCCAAACAATTTTTTGTTGACAACTACACTAATTTCACTAGTTTTTAAAATATATTGGTCGTTCACTTCTTTTGTGATAAACGAAGGCGCTGACCATTTTGTTTGAGCAATGGCTGGCGAATTCTTCTCTTGTTGACCATTTGGAAGAATAGATACTTTGATCATATCTTTAGATAACAAATGGATATATCCTGTATATTCACCTAAATCAAATTTAGCACCGTCAGCTGTTTTTATTACTTTATTAACGGATAGTTTTTGCAATTGGTTTTTATTTAAAGGCGTATCGGCCTCAGGTTGAGTTGCAGCAAATGCAGAAGAAATAGCTGTTGAAAAAAACATGACAAAAGCAATTGCTAAAATACTAATAACTTTAAATCTTTGCTTATATATAGACATATTACACCTCAATCAAGTTTTGAAAACTAATTTATTCCATTTGAACAATGGTAAATATTCGGATGTTTCACCTCCTTTATAATGTAAGCGCTTTCTAATGATCGCATTTTCCAAAAGAATACGTAGATTAATAGAATAAAAACATAAATAATCATTACGCATTTATGTCAAAATAGTGAAGTTCACTTATAAATTTGCATATATTTAACATTTTAAAAGTTTGGGCAAAATATGTCTACCGTATTTTTTTTATATAAAACCTTAAAAAAATACGGTTGATTAGTCGACTTTCTATTCGTTATCATAAATAGAAGGATTGAAAATAATTCCTATTTTCGCTAAAAAAAACATTTCCAAAGCTAACTTTCTATTATTCACTAACAAAACATTAGCAATTTTCTAAAAAATTATAAATATATCATTAAAATGATAATAGAGTTTATTTAGAGTTCTATTTGAAAGGTTATTTTAATGGTAATGAATACCAGGGAGGAACAAATGTTTTGAAGAAGTTATTATCAATTGCAATATGTTCACTTATTGCTATAAGTTTATTTAATGGTGCAAATCAAGCATTCGCAGAACCATTAACTACTGATAAGGATGTGACAGCACCTGCGCCACCACAAGTCAATAAAACGACTAATAAGTCAACTGAAGTTACAGGACAGACTGAGGCTGGTTCTACTATCGTTATAAAAAATGACCAAAACGAACAATTAGGTACAGATACAGCAAAAAATACAGGTGAATTTTCAGTAGCTATTCCAAAGCTTAAACCAGGTACAAAAATTATCGTTACAGCAACAGATTCAGCTAACAATACGAGTTATCCAACAATAAGCTACATTTTTCCTACTACATTGAATTTCAATACAATAACGGATCAAACGACAATAATGCAAGGAACAACAACTCCTAATACGTTTGTGATAGTAAGCAGTGATGACAATCAATGGATAGGAAGATCAAAAGATGATGGTTCTTATATCGTAACATTACCTCTTTTTAAAGCAGATACAAAACTCAATATCTCGTCTCTAGATATTGATAGTGGATTAAGAAGTGATGTTATATCAGTTACGGTACAAGATGTGACACCTCCAGAAATGCCAAAGGTAGACGCAGTAACAGATCATTCAAAAGTAATAAAAGGTAAAACAGAACCTGGGGCACAGGTTTATCTCGTAACTGCAGATGACTTTTTTAGTGTAACTGCTGGGCACGATGGTAAGTTCAGTGTTGACATTCCTGTTCAAAAATTAGGTAGTTTTATTTATGTAAATGCAACGGATACAGTTGGCAATCAATCTGACAGCATTGAGGTAAAAGTTACAGAAGCAGTTCCAGTGAAAATAAACAGCGTAACAAATAAAGAAACATCTCTAACAGGAAAAACAGTCAAAGGTGCTACAGTAACTGTTTCTATCTCAGGTAAGAATTATACTGCTAAAGCGAATCCAAAAGATGGTTCATTTAGTGTTAAAATACCTGTACAAAACGCTGGTAAAAAAATCTCTGTATACGCTAAAGATAAAGCAAACATTAAAAGTCTTACTAAAACAACAACTGTAAAACGTACAGCTCCTAATATGCCAAGTGTTAATAAAGTAAAAAACACATCAACAAGTGTAAGTGGAGCAGCTGAGAAAAAAGCCAAAATTACCATTAAAATTGGTAAAAAGTCATATAAAGGTACTGTCGATTCGAAAGGGAAATTCAAAGTGAAGATTCCTAAGCAAAAAACTGGAACAAAAATTTATGTTTCAGCAGCAGATTCAAAAAACAAAACAAGTGTTGCCAAAACGGTGACTGTTGTTAAATAAATCTATTAATCAAATGCAAGTGATAATTATTTCAAGGGGCTGTTCAATAAGTCGATTTTTCGACTTTTGGAAGCCCCTTTTCATATTCGAGAATGTTGATATACCAACATTCTTAAATTTTGAATTTATCGGATTTGCTCTGTTCGGACAGCCTCTCTTAATTGCATAAAAAATGAGATTAACCCAGGTGAATAACTTTGTGGAGTCAGCTTTTATCTTTTCCTTCACTCTATTATTTATGCTTAAAAATAATTCTATTAGATTATTGACTTTATACACCTTCTTCTAATATAAATATATTGGAATTTCATACAAAAAACATTAACATAGTATTATAATAGTTACTTTGTATTTATGAATAAAAAACACCAAAAGTCTTTTCATTTTATCACACACTGGATTATGATAAAATGAGGTTTTAAGAATCAGGATGATAGGAATAATGTATCATTCCTATCATCCTGATTCTTTAAATACAATTATAAGGAGAAAAGATGACAAAAAAAAGAAAACTACTTACCACTATAATTACTTTTTGTATTTTTATTGCAGGGTTTTTCACTCTTTATTTTTACATAAAAGAAAAGCCAGCATCCAATGAACACCACGCAAATAACAAAACATCATCACCTGCTACCACCATGAATTCTGATGGATATTACGACGAACCATTTCGACCACAATTTCATTATTCACCTGAAGCTAATTGGATGAACGATCCAAATGGAATGGTTTATTATAAAGGAAAATATCATTTGTTCTATCAATATTATCCTTATGGTACTCAATGGGGGCCTATGCACTGGGGGCATGCTACAAGCAAAGATTTAGTTCACTGGGAGCATCTTCCGGTTGCTTTAGCACCTGATAGCAACGGTCAAATTTTTTCAGGCAGCATTGTGGTTGATTATGATAATACTAGTGGTTTTGGAGTTGAAAATAATCCACCACTAGTAGCAATCTATACACAAAATAACAATGGTCAACAAAACCAAAGCATCGCCTATAGTATAGATGAAGGAAACACCTGGACAAAGTATGAAGGTAATCCTATTATGAAAGATTTTCCTAAACCGGACTGGCGTGATCCAAAAGTATTCTGGCATGAAGAAACCAATTCATGGATTATGCCTTTGGCTGCAAAAGACCAGATTATGTTCTATACCTCACCCAACCTTAAAGATTGGGAGTTTGCTAGTGAGTTTAAGCCTCAAAATGCAACAGATCAAACATTATTCGAATGTCCTGAAATATTCCCATTGCCTGTAGATGGTAATAAAAACAATCAAAAATGGGTATTAGCAACGAGTCTAGGTGATGGGGCAATTGCAGGAGGATCTGGTATGGAATACTATATTGGATCATTTGATGGAAAAAAATTTACACCAGATACTCCAGATGCTTATTGGCTTGACTACGGTCCAGATTTTTATGCAGGGGTAACTTGGGAGAATGCGCCGAATAATGATGAATACCGTACAATGATTGCCTGGATGAGTAATTGGAAATATGCAAACAACACGCCAACTTCTACTTGGCGCAGTGCAAATACCATTCCAAGAAAGCTAGAACTAAAAACGGTAGATAACGGTGAAATTAAATTAATCCAAACTCCAGTTAGCCAATTAGAAAATTTACGTCATAACAGCAAATCTTATAAACAGCAAACAATTAGCGAAAATAATAATTTACTTTCTAATATTAGCAGTGATACGCTTGAATTAGTAGCTGATTTTAAGGTGGATAACACAACTTCTGCGAGCACTTTTGGATTCAAGGTTAGAAAAGGAAATAGCCAATTTACAACGATAGGCTATGACAAGAACAAGAAAACCATTTATGTTGATCGCACGAATTCTGGAGACTCCGGATTTTATGACCAATTTGCAAAATTACATGAAGCACCTCTAGCAACTACCAACGGTCATATTAAAATGCATATCTTTATTGATCGATCATCTGTTGAATTATTTGCAAATGACGGACAAGTTACCATCACAGACCAAATATTTCCAGATCCTTCAAGCAATTCTATTGAGTTATTTGCAAATGATGGTGAAGTTACACTTGATTCCCTGCAAGTATATTCACTTAACGATATTTGGGGCAAAAGCCCGCTCCATTCAGATATTACCGATTGGCATAATATTAATGGTCTATGGGCCGATACATACGCTGGCAAACAAGGAAGCGATATGGAGGATGCCTTTACACTCGGTAAACAAATGAGCAAAGACTTTCACTATGAGGCTAATATTAAAATCGGCAACCAAGGAGCTGGTGGATTAGTTTTCCGCTCCGATGACAATGCAGATAATGCGTATATTGCCAATTTAGATTTAAATGGACAATTAGTAAAGTTATGGAAAAGAGAAAGCGGACAAGCTATCATTCTAGCTACCGTTCCGTATAAAATAGATCCGGAAACCATTTACCATATGAAAATTGAAGCACATGATAATCAAATAAAGTTGTCCATTAATAATGAATTGCTACTAACGGAACAAGACGACTCCTTTACTGAAGGTAAATTAGGATTAAATGTATGGAATGGCACATCCTCCTTCCAAAATGTAAAGCTTAAAAATATAGATTAATAGTAAGAAAGGGCATGCCAAGCAATTCTTTTGGCACGCCCTTTCTTCTTTATAAGCTATCAAAATAATGGTTATAGCTTTTATTTGTAATTGTGCACTCTTTACAATTCTATTTAACGAATAGCACCGTAAGGAAGGACACCAGTAATTTTTGATGTATCTTTATCTAAAGAAATATTCAAAGTAGGAGCAAAAGTACCTCCTAAAATTGTATTATCATTATTTTCATGATCTTTTACTTCATTAATAAAACTTAATACGGTCAAATTATCCATTACCAGCCATGAATATGTTTGAACATCATTATCTTTAGGATTTGCAATTACTAAACCATTTTTATTCAATGGTTTATAATTTTTTTGTAAAGACGAGCTCACAAACCCATACAAACCATCTGGTCCTTGTAACCTAGGTGCATATGTAAATGCATGGCTTATTGTAAATAAATAGTACTTACTATTTTTCACAACAATATGAGGTCGCTCTAGCTGTTGATTAACACCAGTTGCATCAAGCAATGGTGGTAAAAGTTTTAAATCTGTATAACTTTTACCCTTTAATTCCGCAATCCCTATATTTCCATTATACTTTTCCGCACCTTCTGGAACAGGGTTGTTTTTTCGATACTCCCAATTACCAATATTCTGTTTCTGAACTACTGGATTATCTCCTCCTGTATTCCCTTCAAAGATAATGTATTTCTTCCCTGTTTTCGGATCTTTAAAGAAAGATGGATCGCGGAAAGAATAAACAATTGGGGCATTTAATGCTAGGGATTGTTCTTTCGTTTGATAATACTTTCCATCTGGCTGTAATATAACTTTATGTTTCGACCAATTAGATAACTTTAAGCTCTTTTTCTTCTTATCTTCTTTTATATCAAAACTTGTTTCTACAATCCTCTGCTCTAAATTGTAATAATTCTCAGGTCTAGGGTCATTCTTTGCACCTGATCGCCCAGTAGCCGTATAGTATAGATGAACCTTATTATCTTTCGTAATAATCGAAGATCCAGCCCATTGCATTTGACCTAGCGCATCTTCATTTTTATATGCTAATCCACCCATTTTCCAAGATACTCCATCCTTTGAATAAAAATAGCGAATAGCTGCCTCAAAGTGACGATCATTCCACCCGATAGATCTAGGTGCAGTAAGGGCAAAAATAACTTTATAACCATTTACTTTAGCAATTTTTCCTTCTTCAGTTGTAAGAGGCCAAGTATCCCAAATCCAAAGGTTGTTAACAGCTAAAGGAAAATACTTGTCTATCTCTGGAGAAGTATTTTTACTAGATAGTTTAAAGTTTTGTGCTTGTTGGCGAGTCCAATATGAAACTTTAGGTTCTTCATTAACAGTAGTAGTTTTAGCTTCAGCTACTTGTGGTAGATTAAAAGCAAATAATATACTAGCCAGCATTCCTCCTATAACTGTATATTTAATAGCTTTTAATAACTGTTTTTTCAAAAAATTTCCTCCGTTCATTATTCTATTATCCTAGTAAAAAACCCTTTATTACACTAGTCGAAATGTATAGAATAGCTTTAATTGTTTACTTTTGTAAAATCCTTGTATATAGTATCATATTTTGTTATAATTTCCAACACTAAATTCCTATTACAATATACATGACCTTATTTCTTAATTTTATATGGTATAGTGAGTGGGAAAATTGATTTAAGTAGTTGTTTCGATACATATTTTCCCTTTACCATATTTTTTATTTTTATTAAAATAACGGAAATTTATTAGTAAAAAAGATTGACTAATAATATTTTTCGTGTAATCTTTTCCATAAGTATGATTATTTTTAGTAGAAGAATAAAATTAGGCTGCCACACACCTATCTCTTTTCCTTAAAATCAATAGGTTATTTAAAAATGGACAACAATTGCCCTCCATTTCTTATTCAGAGCCCTACTACTCTCACTTAAGAATTCTATTAAAAATATAAAATAATACTTATTTAAGTATTAAACTGAATCATTCCTTTTCCACCTACTATTTTAATTAATTTTTTATTAAGGAGATGTTTTAATGCCAAAACCAAGTAAACTTTTAGTAACACTAATTTTTGTTTTGGGCTTATTTCTTCTAACGCCTAAAACTCTAATACTAGCAAATGAAATAAAACGTTCTAATACTAATGCAAACTTTGCAACGAAAAATTTAATAACAGTATATACATCCCGAAATACAAACTTAAAAAGTGATCCAAGAATAAATTCAAAAACAATAAAGAAATTAAATAAACAAACTACTTTAAAGCTAGTATCTAATAAGTCAAGTAAAGGTTTTAAAGAAGTAGTCTATAATAATACGAAAGGTTATATAGAAAGCAAACATATAAGCGACTATAAAGTTGAAAAAGTTACTAAGAATCAGCCTATAAAATATAAATCAATTATTAAATATGACTCACAGATGCCAACAACCTATAAAGAGAACACACAAAAAGGTTCCAATGGAATAAAAGAAATTACATATGAAAATAAGTATAAAAATGGCAAAGAATTATATAAATTAAAATATATAAGTGAAAAGACGATAAGACAAAAAATTAACAAAATAACAGTCGTTGGTAAGAAACCGGTTCCTCTATATGTGAACAACTTGCAAAGTTATATAACAAGAGATCATGTTGCTAACTATAAATATAATACTGATAATATAGTGCCTTCACATAATGGTAGTGATTTAAAAAATTTCCCGAAGGATAATAACGGTGTTGCTTTACATGTATGGGATAGTTGGCCGTTAATGACTGAAGATGGAAAAGTTGCTTCAATCGGTAAATCTAAATGGAAAGTCATATTTGGTTTAACAACACCGTATAATGACCGAACTGGAGCTTCTAAAATTGCTTATTATTATACTAATTCTGATAGTGACTTTAGTACTTGGAAGTTTGGTGGGTATGTTATTCCAGAAGATAAAAGAATTATTGATTCAACTAAAGGAATTGGTTCTGGCAGTAGGGAATGGTCTGGTTCATCTATAATTGACCAAAAAGGTAATTTACATTTATTCTATACGGTTTCGGATAGAGGACAAGATATAGCTACTGCTATTATGCCTATAAAAGATACTGGAGACAAATTAGTTATTGCCCCTCCAACTTTTAATGAAATAATCATGTCCCCTGACGGATATTATTATCAAACTCAAGAACAAGCAAATGAAAGAGCATCGGAAACAAATGCACCACAAAATTTCACGTTTAGGGATCCTCACTTCTTTCAAGATCCAAAGACAAAGAAAAATTATTTGGTTTTCGAAGGTAATACAGGAAATGGAAATGATGATAGAGAAGGACTTGTGTTTAGAGATTATTATGGTGAACAAAAGTTATACGAAAAAGATTATAAACAATTATCTAACATGGAAAAAAACACAAACGGTGCTCTAGGGATTGTAGAATTAACAAATAAAGAATATACAAAAGTTAAATACATGGAGCCATTATTAACCTCTAATCTAATTACCGATGAAATTGAAAGAGCAAATATTATTTACAATAATGGACGATATTATCTTTTTACAACAACCCATGGAGCTAATATGTTCATTGGTACTGGAAGAGATGGCGATTTAATTAACGATACCTTGTTTAATAATGAATTTAAATCAAAAATGGATTTGTCTGGCCGTGAGTTTATGTTAGGATATACAGCTACATCTCTTTTCGGAGAATATGAACCTTTAAATGGAAATGGGCTTGTGTTGACTACCAAAGTTAACGACTCAATTAACTATTCTTATTCATGGCTTGTTTTACCAAACTTAAATGTAATTTCATATGCAAGATTTTCAGTACCAACTGATGACCCAAACAGCCCTCATTTGGCTACTGCTGCACCATCGCTCAAACTCCATATTAATGGAAAAAGAACTAAAGTAGATCCTAAATTACTAGACCAATCTCAACTTATTGATGATACTATAAAAAAATAAATTATTATAGACTATTAGGTGATCAATCAAGATTCACATAATAGTCTATTTTTTTACAAGGCTGTTTTCTAAAAGTTTGTTGTTTTTGAATAAAACAATAAACATGGTTGAAGCACTGAGCAGCCTGAATACACGTAGACTCCTGCGGGAAAAGCGAGAAAGACGAGACCCCACAGGAGCATAGCATTGATGCGGCTCGGCACTCGTCCGCGGAAAGCGAAGTGTATTTGTATTCAGGCTGCGGGGTAAATAACAACACTCTATACGCAAAGAGCCTTTTACAAAAAGTGCAAAAAAATAAGAAGCTATTGCTTCAAAATTAATTCTCCTTCATTAGAGTTAATAAATCTTCACTACATTAGTGAAATTTAATCATATATTTATAAATGAAAGAACCCTTTAGCACCTCCAAAATAAAATACATGGATGGATAAAAGGTCCTTTATGTTACATGATATACTTTTTACTCATCATACTTACGTCTATTCAACTACTTGTGCAGGCTTTAATTTAGTCTTCATCAATGTTACACTATCTTCGTTAAACTTTAACTTTAAAGAAGGTGCAGCATCTCTTTTTGCAACAATTTGATTATCAATTGTTGAATTATCAGCAAAACTTAATACAAGCCCATTTTTTTGTACTCCCCATGCATAAGTATAATTTAAATCTCCACCAGTACTAGTCCCAGCTAGTACTACACCATCATCATTTACTGGAGAATATGGACCAAATAAATTTTGAGATGTGAAGCCATGCAAAGAATCATAACTATGCATATTATTGTTAAAATCTTGATTAAGCCACCCGTGTGAAGTAGTAAATAAATAGTATCTTCCATTTTTATATACCATACTTGGTCTTTCTGTTTCATCAGTAACCAAATTAGATGCTAACAATGGTGGGAGTAATTTTGCTTTAGTAAAATCATCATTCAACTCCAAAATACCTATACTTGCGTTAGCAGATTCAGCATTATTTGGTAAAATATCATGCTTATGGTTTTCATAATAGAACTTATTTCCAAAATATTTCTGCTGTACTAATTCCCCAGCACTTTCTCCAGTATTCCCCTCAAAAATTAAATATTTTTTACCTGTTTTAGGATCCGAAAAGAAAAACGGATCACGAAAAGCATACTTTTGTGGGATTCCATGTGTGTTTTGGTAATCTAGAGATTGGTATACCGTTTCATATAGCTTGCCATCCGCTTTAGCCAAAAGAGTCTGCTTAGCTTTTCCATCGCTATTAAATTTCACACCACTGCCATTAACTTCAATATTCATTACAGTTGTTACAATATTTTGATCATATAAACCTGGATATACAAAACTTGATGATGTATAAAATAAATGTAGTTTATTATCAGAACCTACAATTGCACTTCCTGACCATTCTTGTTTAGTATGATCAAAAGTTTCTGGGGTTACAGTTCCGCCTTCTATCCAATTATCTTTTCCGTTTTTAGAATAAAAATAATAAATTCTAGCAGATTCACCAGGTCCGTCATTTCTTTCTCCTAGTACAAAATATACGTACCAGCCACCTACTTTTGCTACATCTCCACTTTCTGTAAGCAATGACCAGTTATCCCATAGTCTATATTTGCTAGATAAAGCTTTCCCATTACTAAAATCTGGCTTAGGAACTAACCTATTAGGGTTATTATAAGTAATCCTAGCAGCTTGCTCTCTTGTCCAATTAGTTGTTTGATCATAATTATAATTCACAATGTTTTGATTTTGATTCGGAACCTTCACCTTTGAATTACTAAGGTTTTTCGCAGCTATATAGCCTGTGATTCTTTTTTTATTTTTATCTGTATATGTTACTAAAAAATATGTATCTGATTGAGGACTAATTGTACTAACCTTTGTATTTACTGGTACATTTATATTTAACGGCTTATCATTCAACCTTGGATACAGTATCGTATTCTCTTTTGTATATTTCGTTACTTGAACAGGATTTTTTGATACTCTTGAAGCATATATATAGCCTTCTTGTCCCTTGTAACTAACTTTAAACATTTTTTTAGACTTATTAGTTGAACTTTGTAACTTAGTATTAATTGGAATAGATACCAATTTCTTTTTGCTACTTGTCGAATCACTATATAAAATAGAAGTTTGCTGTACATAGTAGGTATTTTTAGTACTAGCTTGAACATTCAAACTTAAACTATTTATTAGCACTAAAAATACCACTGACATTACTGTAAATATACTTATCCTTTTCAATATTTTACCTCCTGTATAGTTATAATTACCCTTAACATAATACTATATTAATAGTCAATTGTCTATTTGCTCTTCCATTAGTGGAATTATCATCTATTAAAAAGTAATATTATCCACTAATCATCGAACTAAATTCATATATTATAAATGTAGAATCCTTGTCTGAATGTGAAGAAAGAAAGGTATCCTTTCCAAATAATTTCGCCTTTAATTGTTTTAACATATGGATACTAAATAAAAGGAAATCCTTCTACTTTACAACTTTTAAGTAAAGCTATTATAAAAAACGACTAGAAAGTTTATCCCTTCTAGTCGTTTTTACTTATTACTTAATATATTTTACTTTGTATAAGAAGAAGTACCTTCTTCCAATGTTATTTGCCCCTGTTCAAGAATATTGTTTTTCACAACAGAAGATGTAGATCCTTGTATGTTGACTAAAAAGCTTGGAGCAAATGTAGAACGGCGATTTATAAATTGTCCTCTATTTGTCATATAACTTGTAATTACGACATTATTGCCTTCTTTTTGCGGAATAGCATAATGAGCGTATGTGAACGTAACATCATCTTTTGGAAGATTCATATAAAGAACAAGTCCAGTTCCATTTAATGGTTTAAATTCTCCAGTTAATGAATCTGATACATACCCTAGCATATAAATATCGTTATTGGTTACACCATCAACTGCCATTTTAGAGCCCCTTGAACTTGTAAACAAATACCATTTCCCATTTAATTCAAAAACATTAGCACGTTCAATTTCATCTGTTACCGTGTTAGATGCAATTAATGGCTGCATCACTTTTTTTAACGTATAATCGTCATTTATCTCAATAATGCCTATTGCACCGTTTGCTAAAGAAGCTATTTTTTTCTTGCCATTATTAAATAGTTTAGCTTGAGTTTCTATATAGTAGTTATCATCTCCACCATAATAAGCCTTATTATAGAGAGAGTTATCTCCATGATAGCCGGTTTCTGTTCCCGTATTCCCTTCAAACACAAGGAACTTACGACCATTTTCTTCTATATAATGAGGATCTCTTAACGTATGGTTATCCTTTGTGCTAAATGCACCCTCATTAATAAACTGTTGTACATTTTGATAGATTTTTCCATCTCCATCAAAAATAGATTTATGATCTTCTACACCTTCTATTTTAATTGTTTCATTATCTGGTTGTGAAACATTAATTTGGGCTGTAGTTAAAGTTTGCTTGCTATATCCAGTTCCCCCATCCTCAGGTGATCCAGAGAAATCTGTATAGAATAAGCGAATTTTCCCATCAGATGTTAAGGTAGCAGA
This sequence comes from Niallia yueguangensis, assembly GCF_052663115.1. NCBI lineage: Bacteria > Bacillati > Bacillota > Bacilli > Caryophanales > Bacillaceae > Niallia > Niallia yueguangensis. The sequence continues at coordinate 106,564 of NZ_JBQTCX010000005.1, read as the reverse complement.
CCCTGACCATTCTTGCGTTTGATACTTTAGATAAGGGTCATTTGGTACAAATTTATCACTATCTCCAAACACTCTCCCAGCGTTTTTCCAGCTGTCAAGTGATGTCTCACCTGCTTTTTGATAGAACATATAAACGAAGGTATCCTCACTGTCAATCGGATTCCCAGCTAAGCCAAAAACAATATTGTATCCATTATACGTTGCTACTTGTCCGTTTCCATCTTGCAATGGCCAAGTATCCCACACGTCTAAATTAATTAAGTTGCCAAACTTATCATACCCTTTTGCAGAAGGGATGTTTCTTATTTTAGTTCCATCAAATGCTGGAACTTTAAATTCTTCACTGTTTTGTTGTTGTACAATTTGCTCCATCTGATATTGAGTAATATGGGAGATGCCATAACTATTATTATTAGAATAAGGTTTTGCAGACGTATCCGAAGAACGTACATATGCTATTTGACCATTGTAAAGAACTTCATATGTTTTTTCTGATAAAACACTAGTTGTTACTAGCTTAGTATTAGTAGGCACTTGTGCAAGCAACACATTGTTCTTACCATAAACCGGCACAGAAACAGGTGCTTTTGAAGAATCCAACTTAGATGCATACACAGTAAATTGTTTGCCTTTTGTTGCTAAACGGTTTGTATAAACATAACCTTTTTTGCCATTGTATGTTACTTCTACCATTTTATCTGATAGTAAACTTGCTGTTGTCACTTTTGCATTAATTTCTAAGTTTGCGATTTTTTTCTTTTTGCTGCTGTCATATAAATTAGTTTTTTCTGTAATAAAGTAAGTTACTGGTACTGGCTTGCTTGAAAGACGGCTTATATAGATATAGCCTTTTTTCCCTTTGTATGTTACCTCTACCATTTTATCTGATAGCGGGCTTGTTGTTGTCACTTTTGTATTAATTTCGAGTGTTGCGATTTTTTTCTTTTTTGTTTTGTCGTATAAATTTGACTTTTCGTCGACATATTTCGTTACTGTTACTGGTTTTGTTGAAAGACGACTTGCATATACATAGCCTTTTTTCCCTTTGTATGTTACTTCGTACATTTTACTATATTTAGATGTTTTAGTCGTCAATTTATTATTAATATCCACTACGTCAATTTGTTTCTTTTTACTTGATGTACCATTATAAAGATTTGCTGTTTTTGCAACATAATATGTTGTACTTTTACTGCTTGCTTGAACATCTTGCTGAAAATTTCCGATTACGAAAAAACTTAATATGATCATGCAAGCAACTTTAAACCAATGTCTCATTATTCTCCTCCTTACAATTATTACATAAACAATATAACTTAAATCGACAAATTACACTAGATTTATATTATTTCATTTTATTTACAACTTTATTAAATATATTATACTTGTATTAATAATCATTGAAATAATAGGCTTTCTTTTTACTATTAAGATCGCCTAGAGTACATTTGGTGTTTTACTGGAAATTCAGGAAACGATAAAAATATCGTGGATTTGTCGAATTATGAAAAGCAAAAAAATCAGTCCATCATACCTTCTATAAAACGATAATCGGGGTGATTTTCGACAGTGTATAAAATTTTTAAGCTTCTTTCCTCAAAACTTCTTCCATTTTCTCATAAAGATTCTTTACTTCGCTAAATGGTTTCTTCGTTACTATACTTTATAAAAATACCAAAATGTTCAATAAAACTACCTTCTGCAATTCCCATAATATGTTAACATAGAATAAGCACATAACATGGGAGATGATATAAAAAATGTTTAACGAAACCATTTTATCTATTCAAGATTTACGAAAGAATTATGGATCAAAAGAAGTGTTAAAAGGCGTTTCACTCGAAGTAAAAAAAGGAGAAATTATAGGTTATATCGGTCCAAACGGGGCTGGAAAAAGCACGACCGTGAAAATACTGCTTGGCCTGGAAGAGGAATTTGCTGGTGAAGTGAAGATCTTTGGAAAGGACATTGCAGACGGTGACATAGCATACAAACAAAGAATTGGCTATGTTCCAGAAATAGCGGAGGTATATGATAACTTAACTGCTTATGAATATTTAACCTTCATCGGCGAGCTATATGGATTATCCTTTGATCTTGTCGAATATAAAGCAAAAACATTAATGGAATTATTCGGAATTGGCGAAGTTTTTCATACTAGAATCTCTTCTTATTCAAAAGGAATGAGGCAAAAATTGCTCATTATTTCTAGTTTATTGCATAATCCTGAATTATTGTTTTTTGATGAACCTATTAATGGGCTGGATGCAAATAGTGTGATGATTTTTAAAGAAATACTTACGCAAATGGCTTCTAATGGAAAAACCATATTCTACTCATCTCATATTATGGATGTTGTCGAGAAAATCAGCAGCAGAATCATCCTTCTTTATGATGGAAAAATTGCTGCAGATGGAACGTTTGAACAATTAAAGCAGCAAAACACAGAGGGATCGCTCGAATCCATTTTTAATCAATTAACAGGCTTTAGCGAGCATAAGGAAATCGGTGCTAGATTCATTTCCGTTATGGAAGAGGTGTAAAAATAGAGATGAAAGATTTTTTTACCCTTAAACTATTAGATCGATTCGAGCCTTTATTTAACCGCTTCGGAGTAAATTACGAGTTAATGAGAAAGATTCTGCAAATTAAGCTTACAATGGATCAACGCAGAGTGCCGACTATTTTTAATCAACAAAGATCAAAACAGAAAAATAAAAAAGACAGTAATGGCTACATAAAATCTTTATGGATTTACATACTTTTCGGGCTTTTTATCATTCCATTCATCATCATAGGAGATAATTATCTTTTTCAAATGAGCATTGCATTCGGCATCCTCATGTTTTTAGTGATGACCTCAATGATTTCCGATTTTTCATCCGTCCTTTTGGATATTAGAGACCAAAATATTTTATTCACAAAACCAATTAATAAAAAAACGATCCACGCTGCAAAAGCAGTTCATATTTTTATCTATTTAACCTTGCTCACGCTCTCCATCATTGGCATTCCGTTAATAGTTGGATTAGTAAAAGTCGGTGTTCTCTTTTTCCTCACCATGATTGTTTGTGTTATTTTAATTAATATATTTATTGTCGTGATAACGGCATTATTGTATTTATTCGTTTTACAATTTTTTGATGGCGAAAAGCTGAAAGACATCATTAATTATGTGCAAATTGCATTATCCTTATCTGTAATGATTGGCTACCAAGTGCTTGTTCGATCTTTTGAATTAGTTCATATACAATATGTTTTCGATCCACAATGGTGGCATGTGTTTATTTCTCCTATTTGGTTTGCAGCAATAATTGAACTAGCGATGAAAGGGGAGTTTACACCGTTTTATGCTGTTTTGGCACTTTGCGGCATCGTTATTCCGATCCTTGCATTTGCTGTTTATATTCGCCTCATGCCGTTATTTGAAAAAAACTTGCAAAAGCTTGCAAAAACAATAGCGGGTAAACAAAAAAGACGCAGCAAAGTAAGAGAGTTGCTGTTAAAATGTATTTGTTTTACAAAAGAAGAACGAACATTCTTTCGATTTGCTGGCTTGATGATGAAAAACGAACGTGATTTCAAACTGAAAGTATATCCATCATTAGGGTTTTCCCTTGTCATCCCTTTTATCTTTTTACTAACCAACTTTCAATCAGACGAAGGGATTCATTTTTCCACCAGTAAATCCTACTTTACGATTTACTTTAGTTTAATTATCATTCCAACGGTTCTTTATATGGTAAGATTTTCGGGAAAATACCGTGGTGCCTGGATTTATTCTATCACGCCTTTAAAAGGGCTCTACCCTGTCTTCAGCGGGACAATAAAAGCTTTTATCGTGAAACTTTTTTTACCATTGTATTTGCTTCTAAGTGTTATTTTTGCCCTTTTATTCGGGATACGAATATGGCCTGATCTTCTTGCTGTCTTCGTTAATGGCTGCATCTATGCTGTTATTTGTTTTTTATGTATGGAAAAAGCACTGCCGTTCTCAGAATCATTTGATTCGATAAACCAAAACAACAATTGGCAGATCTTTGTCTTAATATTAATTGTTCCGCTGCTGGCCGGCTTGCATTATTTTATTAGTAAAATATTGTTTGGCACCTATATTTACTTAGCTGTGGTAATACTTGCATTAGCTGTTTTATGGAAAATAGCCTTTTCTGTTTCCTGGAGAAAAATGAGGGAAGCTTAAGAAAAGCGGTTATAAGGAAGAAATGGAGAATAACTTAGCATGATTGATTTTATAAACCTTTCTACGGAAGAAATTGCCCAGCAGCTTTTAGGCAAGTTGCTAATTCATAAAACGCCGTCTTGTTTATTTAGTGGCTTTATCGTGGAAACGGAAGCTTATGTTGGAGAAATAGATATTGCTTGCCACAGTTATGCTGGAAAACGTACTGCTAGGCTTGAATCTATGTATCAACAAGGTGGAACGATTTATATTTATATGATGCACACACATCATATGTTAAACATCGTCACAAAAAAGGCCGGCGACCCTCAAGCCGTGCTTATTCGGGCTATAGAGCCTGTTGCAGGGATAGAACAGATGGAGTTAAACCGGAATAATACTGGAATTCTCGTCAGCAATGGGCCTGGAAAATTAACAAAAGCAATGGCGATTACAAAAGCTTTAGATGGCAGCACCTTAAATGAAAAGCATTTATTTATTGACGAAGCCAACAGCAAAATCCCGAAAGAGATGATCACAACACCTCGCATCGGAATACCTAATAAAGAAGAATGGACATTAGCACCGTTACGTTATTATGTAAAAGGAAACCCTTATGTTTCGGGTATTCGTAAAAAAGATTGGGTATTGGATTGTTGGAATTAAGCATAATTAAGTGTTTATTAGACAAAACTAAGGAAAAGCTCCTCTTTTTGTCTAATAGACACCTTATCAAAGACAAAACTACCAAAAAAGCTCCTCATTTTGTCTAATAGACGCATTATCAAAGACAAAACTACCAAAAAAACTCCTCATTTTGTCTAATAGACGCATTATCAAAGACAAAACTACCAAAAAAACTCCTCATTTTGTCTAATAAACACCTTATCAAAGACAAAACTACCAAAAAAGCTCCTCATTTTGTCTAATAGACGTATTATCAAAGACAAAACTACCAAAAAACTCCTCATTTTGTCTAATAGACGCCTCATTCAACTATAGATTATCTTTAGTGTGGAGACTTACTGTATAAAAGGGATTAGATCTTTTTAACAAATTCTGACTTTAGCTTCATAGCACCGAATCCATCAATTTTACATTCAATATCATGATCCCCATCAACCAAACGGATATTTTTTACTTTTGTTCCTATTTTCAAAACGGATGAGCTGCCTTTTACTTTAAGATCTTTAATAATGGATATAGAATCACCATCGTTTAAGACATTCCCATTTGCATCTTTAATTACTTTCACATCGTCGGCTTCTGTTTCTAACGTCCACTCATGTGCACACTCTGGACAAACGAATAGACTTCCATCTTCATACGTATATTCTGAACTACATTTTGGACAATTTGGCAAATCAAGCATTAATTGTTTTCCTCCATACATTATTATTCATTTCAACTTCTTATTTTATCGTAAAAATAGCAATTATGTACTTAAAATTTTCAAAGCATAAAGAACATCTTTTGTAATAAAAACCAAGGTATGATAAAAGTAGTTCAATATAGATAAGACAACAAAGGGGAAATTTATTATGCAAATTATTAACGTTAGAGAACATCCAGAATATAAAGCAAAAGCGATTAAATATTTTCAAAGCAAGTGGGCAAACGAAAACAATATGAAAGTTTATGAGGACTGTATTACACACAGCATAACAACAGATAGTCCCCTCCCTATTTGGTATTTGATGGTGGATTCAGGTAACATTATTGGCTGTGCAGGGCTTATCAGCAATGATTTTATTAGTCGTATGGATTTATGGCCTTGGTTCTGTTCACTTTATATTGAAAAAAGCTATCGTGGTAGATCTTTAGGTAAAGAGCTGCTTTTACGTGCTAAAGCTGATGCCTATAAAGCAGGATTCAATAAAGTTTTCCTCTGTACTGACCATATTGGATACTATGAAAAATATGGATTCACTTATATAGGTGACGGATACCACTCTTGGGGAGGTAGTTCAAGAATTTATGAGAGCAATAGCCAAGAATCATTTTTCAGTTAGCGATTTCTTATTCAAGAAATGACCATTTAATTTAATAAAAGGAGAATACATATTAGTCATGACAATATGTATTCTCCTTTTGAACCGCTCACTAATAACTATTTTAAAGTTTGTACCGCACTATGACCTTTTCTAACAAGTCCATAATAGGATAGCAAGGCTATAAAGCTAGCTGAAAAAATAATAATCCCCATAGGGACAGCTGTATTTTCTCCGCTTATTCCAACAAGGGGTGCCGTTAATGAGCCAAGAATAAAAGGCAATAAACCTAAAAGTGCAGAGGCGCTTCCTGCAATATGGCCTTGTGACTCCATTGCTAAGGAAAAGGAAGTTGTTGCAATAATTCCAATGGAAGAGACAATAAAGAAAATCGGAATGACGACTGCCAATAGTGGTGCATGCAATAGAATAGCCACAAGCAACACAGCACCCGATAAAGTAGACAAAAATAAACCTATTTGCAAGAAAGTTTTCTCTGAAATAACATCGGTAAATCGACCGACTAGCTGGCTTCCAATCATTAAAGCAATTCCATTCATGCCAAATAATAAACTGAATACTTGAGGAGATACCCCATACACATTTTGATAAACAAAAGGTGTACCAGATACATATGCAAATACTCCAGCAATGATAAATCCTTGTGTTAGAACATAACCTGCAAACTGGCGATCTTTTAACAAAGAAATAAAATTCTTTAACACTTGTGAAAAGTTGCTTGACACACGGTTTTCTTCAGGCAAGGTTTCTTCTAGTTTCCATGAGACGGTTAAAAATAATACTATGCCAACACAAGCCAACATAATAAAAACCCCAGTCCAATTTGTAAAAGTGAGGATACTCCCTCCAGTTACAGGAGCAATAATTGGACCAAGATTGTTTACGAGCATCAATAAGGCAAAAAATTTGGTCAGTTCTTTCCCGCTATAAACATCACGAACAATCGCCCTAGAAATAACGAGGCCACTAGCTGCTGCAAACCCTTGAATAAAACGAGCACCGATAAAAAAATAAATATTCGGTGAAAACGCACATGCAAGAGAAGATAATAAATACAAAATTAGGAAGGTTAGCAATGGTTTGCGGCGGCCTTGAACATCACTCATTGGACCAATGATCAACTGCCCAATACCTAAACCTAAAAGACATGTTGTTAAACTAATTTGTACTAAAGATGCATTTGTCTTATAATCTTCCACGATAGTTGGGAATGAGGGCAAATACATATCGATTGAAAAAGGACCTAAAAGTGCAAGTGATCCAAGTAATAAAGCAAGCCGTAATCGTTTATTTTCTTTTAATTTGTTCAAGTTTTTCACACCTTTCCTCACGTCCATTTTATACTATAATATAGAACAATTCAGCTTCATCTACAAAATGTATGCACACGCATATAAACTAGCATGGAATAATCACTTCGTCAAGTTTCAAATCTTCTTGAAAAGAAATGAATTTATCTACAACTTAATTGACCATTTCGACATATTTTACTAGATTTAATTCATAAAGATTAGAAGAGTACTAAACAATCGGAGGATAAAAAATGGAAATCAAACGCATCAGTAAAGAACAAACTTGGGAACTGAGACATAAAGTAATGTGGCCAAATAAAGATATAGAATATATTAAATTAGCTAATGACGAGGAAAGCGTTCATTTTGGCTTGTTCCAAAGTGATAGACTGGTATCTATTATTACCCTATTTATCGAGCAGGATCATGCTCAATTTAGAAAGTTTGCAACTCTAGAAGAAGAGCAAGGAAAAGGGATTGGCAGCAAATTGCTGAATCATGTCATTACAGAAGCAAAAAAGCTAGGAGTTAAAAGACTTTGGTGCAACGCCCGCCAAAATAAAACCAGCTTCTATCAAAAGTTCGGCTTAAAAGAGACAGATCAAGTATTTGAAAAAGGTGGGATTAGTTATGTGATTATGGAAATGTATTTGTAGAGTGATTTATATTTCAAATAAACGGAGGGTCCTCCTATGCTAAAACCAGCCACAAATTTCAAAATTATAAAGGTTTCAAGAGATGAGCTAGGGAGTTTTATGAAGGTTACATTACCTCTAATTGAAGGTGATTTTATCATTCGTTGGGCATTAGATGAATTTACATATCTTCAAATGAAACAAATAGTCTCTACTAAATATTTTGATTCTCTTGCAAAAGGATACCAATTTGAGCTCGTTCCACATTATAGCCACCATCTCGAAAAAGCAGATGATGAAACAATTTACAAATGTTCTATACGCTGTGTCCTGCCTGATCGAGGAAAAAATATACCATTTGTCTGCTCACCACAATTTGCTGGGAATATGAAATGGTTAACTCATGTAGTGAAAAGCCGTCATGAAATAGAGCACTTAGATTGGGAAAATTTCAAGTAAAGAGAGTCATTGATTATCTGGTAATAAATATCCTACTAGGCATCTGTCTAGTCCATGGGACATTCATGGAGCATATTATATTACGAAATAATCGCAATAAGAAAGGAGAAAAAAATGAATCATTCATATCCTTATCATCAACCGCAACACGTTAGACAGTTTCCGCAATACCCACAATCTGAAATATGGGCACAGCAACAAATAAAACAGCCTTTATCCCCTCATTTAAAAGCACAAACATTAAACAGCATTGACCCTTTTGTTCAATATGGCTTAAAAGAATCAAAAGCAACTTCATATAAACATGCATTACAAGAAGTTGCAGCAATGGCTTATTTGCTGGGTAAAGGCATGGATGCGCATACTGCCTATTTAACTGTTGAATCTTGGGAAAAGAATGAAACTTTTTAAATAATTTTAAGGAACACCTCTCAGACATCAGTCAATTGTAGTCGAAAAGAGGTGTTTGTGTATATTTCCAGTAATTAAAAATTTCTATTAATCTTATTTTCAATGTCATTGACTTCCAAAGTTTTAAAAATCTATAATAAACAATATACAAAATAGATAGAATTTTCAAACAATAATACATAATACGTTATCCAATTTTATTCTTTACAACATTGGGAGGGTCTTTATGAAAGAAAACATAAAAAAATATTTTAAGGAATTATCTGGAATGGTTGGGGTTTCTGGTTTTGAGCAAGAAGTAGTAAGCTATTTGAAAGAATATTTGTCCTTAGTAGCAGATGAAGTAAATGTAGATAATAACGGAAACATTATAGCTGTGAAACATGGTAAAGCCAGTGGACCAAAGCTAATGTTCTCTGCCCACTCTGATGAAATAGGTTTTTGTGTAAAGAATATCTCAGATGATGGCTTCATTTCGTTTGATAAGATAGGAGGCGCTTCTGATCAATTGCTTCTCGGAAGAAAAGTATGGATAACTAGCAGAAAAATCCCTGGCATCATCGGGATAAAAGCTGGTCATTTACAAACACCTGAAGAAAGTAGAAAGGTAAAGACGGTACGTGAATGTTATATTGATTTAGGGCTGACTTCAAAAGAAAAAGTAGAAAGTATAGGAATCGAGATTGGAGACCCTATCGTATTCCAAAGTGATTTTACAGAAATGTGTGATCCAGATTTAATCTCTACAAAGTCTGTAGATAATAGAATTCATTGTGCCATCCTAATTGAATTACTCCATCAACTAAAAGACAAAGATTTTGCAGGAACTTTATATATTGCGATTAATGTTCAAGAAGAAGTTAGTCTTCGTGGCATCTCTGCGGTCGTAGATAAGATAAAACCTGATTATGCCATTGTTTTAGATACCATTCCATCTGGGGACACACCAGATATCGACACAAAGAATGTACTTCCAGTGTACCTCGGCAACGGTCCTGTCTGTCCTATTTCGTACGGTTCTAGAGAAAGAAGTTTACACTCTGTTATTCACCCGAAAGTAAAAGAATTAATTAAAGAGCAATCTGAAAAAGTAAATGTACCGATACAATATATTACATTAGTAGGGGAAAACTATCTGACAGATGCAGCAAATCCATCTTTTATAAGTAATGGAGTTGCGGTTGCAACATTGGCTACTCCGCGTAGATACTCTCACTCACCTGTAGAGTTAGTTAATTTAAACGATGCAGAAGGTTTACTAAAAATTATAAAAAGCATCGTTATGGACAATGGAAATAAAGATTTAAGTTTCATTTAAAAAGATGACAAGCCTCCCTCGCTTGTACCTCACTGGGGGTCTTGCCAGCACGTTTTTCTGCAGGAGTCTCACAGATTCCCTTCCTATAAACAACATGATCGTTTAACAGAGCCTAATAATAAAATAACTTTAAAAACCTAATCTCTCTGCTACGAATGAGAGATTAGGTTTTTTTGTCAAAAAATTATTCTCTTGTTCTACCACTATACCTATGTCTATGGGGATTTGCTCCATTTACAGTCGTACTGCCACGAAATTCATGATAATGTCCACCGTTAGGAAGGGAAATTGCAGGTCCAGTTACCCCTCTAATCTCATGCTTGTGCCCATCATCAAAAGAAGTGAATGTAAAGTATCGATGAGTATGTGGAACACCACTTGGAGCAGGTTCCGTTGTACCAGCATATTGGTGTCTGTGACCATTATCAAATGAAGTAACGCCTGAAAATTTATGAACGTGTACTGGTCTTCCATTCCAACTTGTTATATAGAGATTGTGTGCATGCAGGGAATTCGCTCCGTCTAAATCAATCATGAAACCCGATATAGATACGTTCATCAGCAAAACTCCTTTTTTCTTTTTTCCATAATAATGTATTAAGAGGAAATCAAAAAAAGAATATAACTTCGTCTGCATTGGAGTCTAATTCAAAAATAACCATTCTAATGAACCGCTATGTTATTTTTTAGCACCCATACATTTATGAAGTTATTTCTACATATATATAGTTGAACTTAAATTATAGTGGGAGGAGTTAGAATGCAAAATCATCCTCAGATTCCTGGTCATGTAAGCACAGACCAATACAACAAAATGCTGCTGCCACCTGAATCGTTTGCCGCAAAGCCAGAATCGCTGACTGAACAATTGTTTGTAGAACGTTCTTTAACGGAAAATAAATTTTGGTTGAGGATTATGAAAGAACATGCCTTGTTTCTTGGGGAAGGATTTAACAAAAAAGATACTAAGCATATTGAACAAGCAGATCGCTTTTATCATTTCTTTGAGCAACAGGAAAAACGTGCCTATCAGACACCTCAAAACGTTGGTTTAGTAAGGAAATTAAATGAGGATTCCATAGACTTGGTAGCTGGTTTCCGCAATTTTAAAAGAAATCTCCTTATTCTTATTATTAACTGTAAAATTAGTGGATTTAACTTCCCCTTACTCGTTGATCATATCGCACGGGAAGCAGAATACTTTATACGAACCTTAAAAAAATTCAATAAAGGAATTATGGATCCCGTTCAAGATGCCATCATTAGCGAAAACGTTTTTTGGCTGCGGATCATGATGGAGCACTCCCGATTCATTGCTTCTCTGTTAGATCAGTCCGAACGTAATTTAATTAACACAGCAAGAAAATTTGGGGACGATTTTGAAACACTTTTAAATCAAGCAAGAGATGTTGAATCAATGCTGTATCATAAAAAGCCTACCTATCCTATTATTGGTAAAATGAATAAGGATAGTGAAAATGCCGCAACAGAACTGAGAAATTTCAAAAAAGCTGGATTAGACCTTATTAAAAGTTGCCAAATTAAAAGTGTAATAAATCCCCTGCTTGCTGATCATGTCGTTCGGGAAGCTGACCATTTCCTATTTATGATCCATGCACTTGAACAACGGTTAAAAACTAAACAAACGATTGATTAATAAGAAAATGCCAGGTATTTGAATCTGGCATTTCCTTGTTAGATGGTGGAAACTAGGCACAAGTCTCCATAGGAATTTTGTATGAATTATTCTTTTAAATGATATGGTACTGTTGCAACTACAACATTTCGTCTATATAAAAGGTATGTTTTTATACGTAAACTCGATTGGTTATGAAGAATATTATGCCAACCTTTTCTTACAATAAACTGTGGTATTATCACAGTTACCCGATAATTTGATTCCGTTGCTTTATGTTCAACTGTATCTATAAATTTTGTTAAAAGTTGAATAATACTTCGATAATGAGAATGTAAGGTTACAAGACGTACATTAGGCTGCCATGCATTCCATTTTTCTTCAAATTTCTTTTCTTCTTCTCGATTAAACGCAACATATACAGCAATAATTTTTTTAGGATTTAAGGCTTTTGCATAAGCTAAAGAATTGTTAACCACTTGGGTCATTCCTGCCACTGGTACAACAATAACATTTCCCGAGATTAGTTCACTTTTAATAACACGTAATTGCTCTCCTACTGAATCATAGTGCCTTTTTATTCTATAAAATAAAAACACAATGATAGGGATAAAAATTAAAACTGGCCATACTTGTACAAATTTTGTAAGAAAGAACATAATGGTTACGACAAAACTTATGAGAGCACCAATTGTGTTGATTGTTAATTTAAATTTCCAACCAGCAGGCTTCTCACGCAGCCATTTAAAAATCATTCCTGTTTGAGATAGTGTAAAAGGAATAAAAACACCTACTGCATATAATGGGATTAATTGTTCTGTTTTTCCTTTAAACGCTATGATTAGAATGATAGACAACAGTCCCAAAATAATTATCCCATTAGAGTATCCTAGGCGATCTCCCCTTGCTGTAAACATTCTTGGGATGAATTTATCTTTGGCTAGGTTTACTGCTAATAATGGAAAGGCAGTATATCCAGTATTAGCTGCTAAAATAAGAATTAAAGCAGTCGTTCCTTGGATAAAAAAATACATAAAGTTTCTGCCAAATATATTTTCTGCTATTTGAGATACTACTGTGACCTCTTCCTTAGGGGAAACCCCATAAAAATAGGCTAAACATACAATTCCTGTGAATAATATGGCAAGTAAAATTCCCATTGCAATTAACGTCTTCGCAGCGTTATTAGGAGCGGGATCCTTAAAATTAGGTATAGCATTGGATATAGCCTCTACGCCAGTTAAGGCTGAACTCCCAGAAGCAAACGCTCTTAGAAGGAGAAACAAAGTGATTCCACCTACAGGCGTACCAATTGGTGCAGACAAATCTGCAGAAACATTGCCTGTTACAACTTGAAACATTCCTACACCAATCATGATAAATAAGGCTAGTACAAATAAATACACTGGGTAAGCCAAGATGGAAGCGGATTCCGTTACACCTCTTAAATTTAAAACGGTAATAAAAATAACGAAGAAAATAGATATAATAATGTTATATGGATGCAAAGCAGGAAATGCTGAGGTAATGGCATCTGTTCCCGCAGAAACACTTACCGCTACCGTTAAAATATAATCAACTAATAAAGAACTTCCTGCAATTAAACCAGAATTAATACCTAAATTATTTTTTGAAACAACATATGCTCCACCACCATGGGGATACGCAAAAATAATTTGACGATAAGATAATATTAACGCTATTAATAAAACTAACACACCAACAGCAATAGGCAGCGAATACCAATAAGCAGTTGTCCCTACCGTTATAAGCACTAATAAAATTTGCTCTGGTCCATATGCAACAGAGGATAAAGCATCCGATGACAAAATCGCCAAAGCTTTTGTTTTATTAATTTTTTGTTCTCCTAATTCATTGGATTTAGGGGCCTGCCAATTAACAACCTTTTAAACGAAATCATTTTAACACCACCAACCATCATAAGTTACTAATATATTTCCCAAATAAAACAAAAAAACACGAAAAATCGAAAATTCACATGAAGCCTCGCTCTTTGTTCACCAACTAACAAGGAAAAGTCAGATTCTAACCTAATAAAGGCGGCGCGAGCAAAGCCACTCCAACCTTAATAAGGATTAAACACAAACTATAGAGCACCATCATTCGTATTTTTCCATTAAAGTAAGCGCAGCTCCGTACCCTTTTCCAAAAAGAAAAGCCTACATGTCATTTCGACCTGTAGACTCCATCTAAAAAACTTTATTTCATATCAACTTTGTATAAATTTTGCAAAGACTCAATAATCTCTCTTCTTCTAATAATACCGATAAAAATGTTGTAATCATCTACAACAGGAACAAAGTTTTGATTGAGCGACATTTTCATAATATCTTCTATCTGACTGTTTATGGAGATAGGTTCATATGATACATGCTTTTCAATTTCGCTCAATTTTATTTTTTCTGTCTGTTGAAGATCGAGGTTCTTTGAATTCTTTAATTTCCATAACAGGTCTCCCTCTGTAATCGTTCCAACATAATGACCATCTTTATTCAAAATTGGAACCGCACTATATCGATGATATTCCATTTTCTCCATTACTTGTCTCATTGTCCATTCATCATATACATAAACAACTTCACTTTTTGGAATAAGAAAGAATGCAATATTCACTGTAAATCATACTCCTTTAAAGGTTTGATATCTGTAGGCGATATAAATTTCCTTTTTTTCATTAAATGTATTTTTAGATCGCTATTTTAAACTAATAATTCTTTTTAGATTATATTTAAGCAATCAATTTTTTACCATTAAAAACATGCAAAATAGACCACAGAGGAATCCCTCGTGGTCTATAAGATTCATCGATCACCAGTTGCACCGTCCTCTCCCTTAACGCTTACGAGGTTAGCTGTCGGATTCGGGTTATGAAAGTAACCCTACTTTCTGAAATACTTCAGAAAGACTCACCCCAAGTGGAATTCTCCACAGTTTGGTTCCCCCGCTCCTAAATGGACTCAGCGATTTAGAACAATATTAATTTTATGAGATTATACTACTCCTGAAATTTCAACTTGTAAAGAAAAGTGCTAAAATCCGTTAATATTTACTGAATATGTTCAAATAAGTTTAAAAACTTGAAATATTTATTCTCTCACGACATTTTTCATTCATTCTCTTTCATTTTCATTAGTTTACTAAAATAATCAAGAGCGAATGCTAATAATCGTCTATATGATGTACCACTTATGGAGATAATCTATAAAAAAGCTGTCGGAATGAAATAACTAAATATGTTTTACCAAATTTAAAGAATAAACACCCAAAACAAAATCGCTAATACAAACCGATATAATGCAAAAGGAACCAATTTTATCTTATTAATTAAGCTTAAGAAAAACTTAATAGCCATTAAAGCTACTATAAATGCAGTTAAAAAACCTATAATAAATAATGGTAGATCACTAACATGCAGACTGTTCCAGTTTTCTAATAAATCTTTACCAGATGCTGCAACCATAATAGGAACCGCCATAATAAAGCTAAATTCCGAAGCGTTTTTATGATTCATACCTATTAATAGACCGCCAGACAGGGTTGCTCCCATTCTAGAGAACCCAGGAACTAAAGCTAAACATTGGAACAAGCCCATTCCTAATGCTTGTTTATATGTAACTTGGTCTAATGTCGTTGCAGTTGGATTTTGTTTTCGGAAACCTTCAGCGACTAACATGAGAATTCCACCTGCTATAAGCGAAATAACAACAGTTTGTGGAGTAAATAAGGTTTTAATCAAGTCATAAAAGACTGTACCAAGAATAAAGAAAGGAAGAATCCCGATTAAAATATGTGTATATCTTAACTTTCCTAAATCCTGATCATTTGTTTCGATTTCATATAATCCTAGAATGCTTAAAATACGTTTCCAAAAAACAACAACTACTGCAAGAATAGAGCCTAACTGAACAATAACCTCAAAAGTTGTTGCTCTGGTCGTCTCTTCAAACCCTAATAAATGACCTACTAAGATCATATGTCCAGTTGAAGATACTGGAGCAAATTCTGTTAACCCTTCTACTATCCCCATAATTATTCCAATTATAATATCCATTTAATTTCTCCTGTATGCTTTTACTTTCTTAAAAGACTATACTGAAATCCATAAAATGTAAACCAAAAACTATTTTCTAAAATATCAAATTTAAACTTATAGACATTATCATATGAAAAAAAGAGCTGTGCCATAAGTCAACCATGATGACTTATGGCACAGCCCTTTATCAAAGTTATTTATCATTACCAACTACTAAAATCAATTACTTTTAGTTTATAATTTTTCCGCAGAATAATTTGTTACTTCAAGCGGTGCTATTAAAAATTCCTCCGCTTTCACTACAAAATTCGTAAAGTGAGGCTGCTGATTATGTATTTTGACAGCTTGTTCATCCTTCCAACTCTCTACCATAATAAAGGTATTGGCTGAATCTACTTCTTCATAAAGCTGATAACTAATATTCCCAGCTTCTGCTTGCGAACCAGTAATTAATGGCTTTATTTCAGCTAGAAAACCATCCCTTTTTTCTGGATTCACTTTAAATACAGCATGTATAATAATCATCATTTATCACTCCTTGAACTTATCTTTTATACCTAAAAAATACCATTAATTAGAAAGGATTGTCCAGTAAAGTAACTTAAATCATTTGCAAGGAGTAAAATAATTTTCAGTCTACCCTAAAACAATCCTTTTCCCTCGTTCAAGTATATCAAAGGAAATACCGACCACATATTGACAACTTCATGTCTTTTCATCATCAGATAATGTTATTAAACTAGCAATCGTCACACTTTTTCCTTACAAATCGGTTATCGGCCCGCTTATGAATGGCTTTCTCCGATATGTTATCCATCCAACCGGTGGCCACCGTGTTTTGAGGAACGTCAAACTTCGGCACAAACGGTTTAATATCCAAAAGCGGAGTCCCATCGAGGACATCGACATTTTTCAAAAACAAATTACAACTATCAATACGTTCCACTTCGACGACAGAAAGACCTAATGAATTAGGTCGAACCGGCGCTCTTGTAGCAAACACACCATGCTCTTGATCGTCTAGAAATGCATGGACCTTAAGGCACGACGGACCGGCAAGATGGAAATAGTAGATTAAAATAACATGGGAAAATCCGTCTAAGCCTTCTAACCCTTCTACATACTGCGGCAGTACTTGTACGTGACCAGCAGTTGCCAGCTCTCCAGTGGGTTGAATGGGCATCTCACCCGGCGATGTAAACGGGCTGTGAATAATACCTATTGGTGTCAGCGAAATATTCTGCAATGGATTCATTAGATCTACACCTCTAATCTAAAATATAGAAAATCTATTGTTAACGAATTGCTTGTCTTTATAAATTTATGACACAACCGTTTTCTTATATTTCTTAAGTAAAAATAATGAAATAATAGGTAATACACAAAAGCCGACGTAAATATTTTGAAATACACTTGCCAAGTCTGTTCCTTTTTGTAAAACAATTAACATACCTGTTACGCCTACACCAAAGGCACCTCCAAAGAAGCTGATTAATTGATTCATGCCCAATCCTGCCCCTAAGTGTTCTTTAGATAAATACTGAGAAATTTCATTAGAATTACTGGCAGCTAGGCTGGAAAATCCGAGACTCATAAAAATATAACTAATCAGAACACCATAAATAGAGTGACTTGCTATGGATGCAAAAAGGACGACTGAAAGAAATTGAAAAACTATCCCCCATCGTAAGACAAGCGTATTTCCTAATCGATCAATAATATTCCCTATTTTCTTTGAGGCAAACGCAGTAATAATCGCACCAGGAAAAATAATCAATCCTATTTCCATTGGACTACGGTGAAAAACTTGCGCCAACATAATAGGTACACAAAACAATGTTGCAAAATTGATAAAATACGCGGCAAAACTAATCGTAATTAGGGATGTGAAACCTTTCTTCTGAAGCAATTTCGGATGGATAAATGGCGAATGTATACGATTGATATGCCACCAGAGCACTCCAAAAGAAACGATACTAATACCAAGCGACCATATAGCGAAAGTCGTCACAAACAGCAAAAGACCTGTGATCCCAACCCCTACCAAAATACTTCCGATAATATCAAAATGGATGGACTTTGTTTCTTCCTGCGGTACATGTCTATTAAAGATTGGAATGGTCAACATAACTGCCCCTGTTAGGACAAAAAGGAAATGCCATCCTATAAATTGTGTTAGAATCCCCCCGATCACTGGACCAAGTCCAAATCCAAGTGATGTACATGAAGCGATAATAGACATGGCACTACCTCTACGCTCTTTCGGGATATACCGGGAAAATAGCACATAACCTAACCCCGGAAATGCAGCTGCCCCCATTGCCTGAAGAATCCGTGCAATCAACAATAGAATAAAATGATGTGCGAAGTAGCCTATTAATGAAGAAATCCCTAATAGAACGGCACCAAACAGAACCATTTTACGGATAGGTAGATAATCGGTCAGCCGACTATAAGTAATTGTTGAAATCCCAAAAATGATGGAGTATGCAGTCACAATCCATGAAGCAGCAGTAGGTGTTAAAGAAAAATCGCTTGCTACTCTTGGTAGAGCGACGTTAAACATTGTTGTATTCATAACAACCAAGAGCGCTGCCAAGCTCCAAATTGGGATAATTACTTTTTCGTTAAATGTCTCTTGTGCATTAATTTTAGATATGGTTTCCATAGTACCTCCAGTCTATTAAATTAAGTAAAATAATAAAATAGATGACTTTGCAGTAAGTATACTCCACATAAGTCATCCTATCCATTCTTCTGTCTTGTAACTCATTATCTTAGAAATATCGAAACATGCTCAACAAACAATTCAGGGTATTGAATCACAACTAATTTCCATTATAGATTCTGCAAAAAGCGAATAAATTTAGTTAGACTTTGTGGTTGATGTTGTCTTTGTTTAATGACAAAATCTATCTTGATCGTTTCTGATAGTTCTTTATATTGAACGGTTTGGATATTCTTTCGACTATTTGCAACATCTGCAGGTATTACACTGATGCCAAGCCCATCATGAACAGCTTGTAAAATAGACTCCAGTGAATCCAATTCTATGATGTTTGTACTTTTATCATTCGTTTTGTTTGTAAACTCTAAGAGTATTTTTCTATAGATGCAATCAGGGTCGCTATTAACGAGCAAAGTTTGATCCTGTTTCTTTTTAAACGGAGTCTGCTGAGGTGAAATGAGCATAACTTTTTCATAATAACTATAAACGCTTACAAACTGGGAGTTATTATACGTACCATTGATAAAAACACCATCAAGTTCCCCATAATAAAGCATTTCTTGCAGCTTCTGCTTATCCATTGTCCTTACTTTTACATCCATATTTTTATTTTTCGTTAAAAAAGAAGACAATAGCTGAGGTATTTTAACTGCAGAAATTGTTTGGGGTGCTCCAATTAGTAGGGATTCTCTCCACTTAGAAGGATTAATCTTTGATTTGGCTTCATCCATTAAAAATAAAATCTGATTTGTGTACTCTAATAAACTTCTTCCTTCACCGGTTAATGCTACTCCCCTATTATTCCGTGAAAATAATTGGACGCCTAACTCCTCTTCTAAACTTTTAATTCTCTGACTAACATTAGGTTGAACATATCCTAATTTTTCAGCAGCTTGAGATATCGATTGCATTTCAGCAACTTGTTTAAAGACTCGTAAATCATGACTTTCCATGAAACATTCCTCCATTGGTATCATTTAAAATGATACCTATCTCATTATCTACTATTATACCGTTCACTTGGTTGAATATATAATAAATCATGTTCAATCAAACAAAAAAGGATGATGTAGAATGGAATTACGAGATAAAGTATTCATCATTACTGGCGGGGGCACTGGTGTTGGAAAGGCAACAGCATTAAAATTATCACATGCGGGAGCAAAGGTTGTAGTTAATTATAGCCGCTCAGAAAAGGAAGCGGCAGAAGTTGTCCATGAAATAACAAAACGAGGTGGTACAGCATTTGCTTTTAAAGCAGATGTAGCAATTGAACAAGAAATACATGAGATGGTATCTCAAACTGTCGCCACATTTGGTACGATAGATGGTTTAGTGAATAACGCAAGCATTACTGCTCAAATAGCAATGGATGACTTAGACTCCGCAACAGATGAAGTATGGGATTCCCTTTTCAACGTAAATGTAAAAGGAATGTTTCATTGTGTAAAAGCTGTTGCTCCTTATATGAAAAAGAAAAAATCAGGAGTTATTATAAATATTGGAAGTGTGGCAGGTATAAATGGAATTGGCTCATCCATACCATATGCAGCAACTAAATCTGCTATCCACACAATGACGCAATCATTAGCGATTGCATTAGCTCCTGACATTAGAGTGAATTGTATCGCCCCCGGAGCCGTTGATACAAGATGGTGGGCTGGCAACAAAGAAAAAATGTATCAGCTTGCCGGCAACTTACCGCTTAAAAGAATTTCCACTCCTGATGATATTGCAGAGACAATTCTTTTTCAAATAACTCAAGAATCTATCACTGGACAAGTATTTATAGTTGATAATGGACAAACACTTTAAGATCGGATTCCCCTTTTTATCGGTAAGTCGAGAAAAAAAGGGGGGAGATTCTCCTTTCAAAATGTTGTCTGCAAGCAGTGATTCGCAGGCAACCCTATTACTTTTTAACGATAATCAGAATACCTTTAACATTTCGTAAACAACTCGCCATTAGTTTTACAAAAACCTTTCAATCCTTTTACAGATTTGGAAAATAAGCAGAAATAGTTTCTTTTTATGTTATTATCCTATACAATGCACAATAGATGATTTTCTTACAACAGGAAATTATACTTCTTGGCTACGAAGGGAGAAAAATCATGAAAAAGTTGATATTTCTATTATTTATAGGACTGCTGTCTTTTATGTTAACTGCATGTTCATCAAATAGCGAAGGCGATAAAACAAAAGAGAACAAAGAGACAAAAACCTCTCAAAAAGAGATGCAGGATCAAGCAAAACAAATGGAAGAAATGCAAAAGAAACTCAACAAGCAAAAAATAGACGAAAACAAAACTGTTGCTATTGTGAATGACAAGAAGCTTTTGGGCAGTGACTATAATAGCGTATTATCATCAACACAAATGCAGCTTCAACAAATGGGACAAGACCCAACATCAAAAGAAGCAGCAAAGCAAATTAAAGAACAAACTATTGACAGTTTAGTAGGACAAACACTTCTTATCCAAGATGCTGATAAAAAAGGCTATAAAGCATCAGAAGACGAAATTAACAAACAATTTGACGAAAGCAAGAAACCCTATAAAAGTGAAAAGGAATTTAACGAAGCGTTAAAACAAGCAGGTTTAGATATAAAGGAACTTAAATCACAAATTGCTGAGGGTATTAAATTCACAGCTTACGTTGATAAAGAAGTTCAAGTAGATAAAGTGACAGACAAAGAAATTCAAGAGTACTATAATCAAATTTCCCAGCAAGGAAGCAATACAGAACAAAAACCTCCGAAGTTAGAGGAAATAAAACCTCAAATTAAGCAGCAGCTGGAGCAGCAAAAGAAACAAGAAAAACTTGTAAAAAAAGTGGACGAGCTTAAGAAACAGGCGAAACTTGATATAAAAATTTAAATGAACGAGCGCCCTTGAGAATAAGGGCGCTTTATCGTAAATATAAGTATATATTGTTTGGTGTTGAAGCAAGCGCATTTTATTTTACTTATTATAAGGCTGTTTTCTCAAAGTTTGTTGTTTTTAACATGAAAAATGGGAGAAGAAGTCTCAGCAGACGGAATACACGTAGACTCCTGTGGGAATGCGAGAAAGACGAGACCCCACAGGAGCGTATGCGACGAGGAGGCTCGACGCTCGCCCACGGAAAGCGAAGTGTATTCCGTCTGCGAGTTATACGAATAAAGCCTATTATAAAGAGGCACTCTATACTTTTAGAGAGCCTCTTTTTATATTCATCTTGATAGCCTTTTACATACATTATGATTAATCAAACAAACTAAACTATCGTTTTGTCACTTCTCATCTGTTTGATCTATTGGCACACGCCTGCCGATACCAAATAAGTAATAACTAATAATAACAAGACATAAGAAAATAATCCCAACAATCAGTGATAAACGTGTATCATTATTAAACCACATACCGACTAATACCATCATTAAGAAGGCAATCGTCAAATAGTTGGTAAAAGGGGCAAAAGGCATTTTGAATGGATGTTTTGCCATTTCAGCTCCTTTTGCTTTTCTAAATCGAATTTGACTAATAAGAATGATAAACCATGGTATCATACCTGGAAGCACACTTGCACTGTACACGTACACAAATATCTTTGGCGGTGCAATATAATTTAAAACAACACCAATTGCTAAACCGATAAGTACAGCAATCGTACCGAATAATGGTACACCATTACGAGAGATTTTCATAAAGAATTTTGGAGCTTGTCCATTTACTCCCAATGTATAAAGCATACGCCCCGCACTGAAAATGCCACTATTACAGCCAGACATTGCTGCTGTAATGACAACAAAGTTAATAATACCAGCAGCTGCTGTTATCCCCACTTTTGCAAAAGTTGAAACAAACGGGCTTCCAAGCGAATCAAGTTGATTCCAAGGATAAACCGTTACAATAACAAAAATAGCACCAATATAGAAGATTAAAATACGCCAAATAATACTTTGAATCGCGCTCGTTATCGTTTTTTGTGGATTTTTCGCTTCTCCAGCTGTAATTCCAATTAGTTCAACCCCTTGATAAGCTGCAATAACAAGAGATAGAGCAAAGAAAAATCCTGACAAGCCACCTGTAAAGAAGCCGCCATGTGCCCAAAGGTTAGATAATCCGATCGGGTCTCCATCGTTGCCAAATCCGAAGAAAATAAGACCAATCCCTGCAATAATCATCAACACAATGGTAACGATTTTAATCATCGCAAACCAAAATTCAAATTCACCAAATGATTTAACGGAAATTAAGTTGGCTGCACCAAGAATCACCATTGCGATGAAACCTGGTATCCATGCAGGCAGATCTGGGAACCAATACCTCATATACTCCCCAACGACTATAATTTCAGACATCCCAACGATCACCCACTGGAACCAGTTGCTCCACGCAGTCATATAACCTGCTAATGGATGTATGTACTTATGGCCAAATGTTGCAAATGAACCTGTAGTTGGCTCTAAGTACAACATTTCTCCCATTGCACGCATAATAAAAAAGATAAATATTCCGCAGATTACATAAGCAAGCAAGACAGACGGACCTGTCCACCCGATTGTGCTGGCTGAACCCTTAAATAAGCCAACACCAATTGTACCACCTAAAGCAATCATCTGAATATGGCGTGCTCCTAATCCCCTCTTCAATTCTTTATTTGCCACTTTATTTCCTCCTATTACACGATTAATAGCCTGAATTTCAAGCAAACATACCTTTAATACGATCTCAGGTCGGTATTGAAATAATGAATCAGACGCCACTTTTTTCAATCTAACTTAAAAGCTTCCTCCTAAAATTATTTATCCCATCTTAATAAAATATTAGAAATATTCTTCATCTTCCTCCAGTATTTTAGCCAAACATCTACGGAATAATAATAAACTCTACTAAAATATACACTTTTTTTTGTGAAATACTTATCAATCATTGGTACGAGGAATGAAATTGACGAATCAGTTCATTTATTAGACAATCAAATATAAGTCTGAAAATGTGTCCAATACCATTTTTTCTTAGTCTGAGAGAATAATTAATAGTCGAAGGATGAAAGCAATATTTTATGGACGCATTATTAAATCAACATTTAAAGTAGGAGATCCCATTTCATATGTTGAACCTGGAATCGAAGGAAGATGAAACGGTTCATATTTATGGGAGGTGCTTAGATTTTTTATAACTTAAAGAGAGCACTTTGGTTGCTAGCGCGACCAATGAGCTGCTCTCTTTTTTTTAATTCTCTTCCTTTCCTCGATGTTTTCTTTTTCGAAGTTATTCATTTTTCATTTACCTGTGCAAGTGATGCTTTACGATCACTAGTTTTGGTAGTAGCAACATAGACACCTATCAGCACCATTACCATCCCCACGATTTGTATCAAAGTAATGGAACTACCATATGCAATAACTGCAAGTAATGTAGCTACAATAGGAGTTAAATTTAAATACATGCTTGCTTTACTGCCTCCTAATAATTCTACACCTTTGTTAAAAATAACATAACCGATCAATGTTCCACATACAACCATGTAGGCCATTTCAATCCAGCTCTGCATCGACATATTTGATACTTTATCCCAGCCACCTTCAAATACAGTACTGACCGCCAGAAAAATGGATCCTGATAACATCATAATGGTATTTGATAACATTGCCGGTGCTCCTTGAACAATAGATTTACCTGTTAGTCCGTAAATAACTCCACATAAAAGAGCTGCAACAAAAAGCAAGTCTCCTAAGTTAAATGAGAGAGAGAATAAAGCGGAAAGTGAACCCTTAATAATGACAATAATGACCCCTATCAGTGATAAAGCTAAACCCATACCAGATTTATTGCTCCAATTTTCTTTGCAAAACAAGACAGAACCTAACATGGTGAATACAGGCATAGCAGCTATAATTAATGCACCGTTTGTTGCAGAAGTATATTTCAATGCCGTAAAAAAGAGAGCATTGTAGCCGAAAACCCCAATGAGGCCAATAAATAATAAACCTTTCCAGCGTTTTCTGATCTCTTTCCAATGCCATTCTTTCTGAAATGTCACGATTATCACTAGTATAATCCCTGTTATACCAAAACGAAGTGTTGCAGCAATAAGCGATGGAATTTCCGTGATAACATGCTTTGCCGTTGCAAACGCCCCTCCCCAAAACAAAGGAACAAGCAGCATTAAAAAATAAATACTCTTCGATTGATTCTTATTCTCCATTTTTTCATCCTTCCAATTTTTTAAATAATGTTCATATGTTTAAAAGTTTAAACCTTGATTTTAAAAAGAACAAATCAATAGCTTTGTTCAATTGTTTGAATCAGTTCTTTGATTTGTTTTAGAAACTCTTTAGAACTCAATGAATAAAATTTTTCATTTCCATTCCTGTTAAAAGCAATCAAACTTGCTTGCCTCAATATTTTCAAATGATGAGAAACTGCTGGCCTTGAAAGCTTCATTCTCTCCGTTATTTGATTAACATTCAGACTATCTTGCTCAAGTAAAAGCATAATAATTTGTTGACGATTAACATCTCCTAAAGCTTGGAATATAGGAGTTGTTAATTTAAATTTTTCTAAAACTCGTTCTTTGTTATTACATTCATAGTTTTCCATACTCTTCATCCTTATATGTTTAAACTTTTAAACATACTTATTATGTGATAATAGTAATTATTTGTCAAATTCATTCAGGAAACATGTCGACCATTACTGCATCTTCTAAATAAAGTTTGATCAAAATTGTTCAACCAGCCCCCACCCTTTAACTGGATGAAAGTGGTAAAATAGTTAGTGAGAGGAGTGATTTTATAAGTTGGATAAATTGATAAAATTGATATGATTGGATTTCACCGACGAATTTGTTCGCTAATTTATTTTTCGGAATGATTTTTACTCGAAGTGTTGCATCTAGAATATGGTTCAGCACCAAAGAGAAAAAATTGTCTTCATTATCTGATCCTTTAACCTCAATTATTATTTTAAATGACATTGGTTTTTATTGAACAAAGCATTAAGGGAGAGAAATTGTATGAATGAAAGGTACCACTTTTTAGAAGATAAGATGAAAGAAAATATTAAGTTTTCCATTATTATACCTGCCCATAATGAAGAAAAGTACATTGAAAGATGCCTAAACTCGATTGCCGCAGCGTCAAAATCATATAAAAATCAGGTTGAAGTCATTGTTGTGTTAAATCGTTGTACGGATAGAACAGAGGAAATCGCAAAATCATACAATTGTATCACTTTAAAGAATACTGACAAAAACCTAATTAGAAATACTGGTGCTGAGTTAGCAAGAGGTGACATAATCGTTACGATAGATGCAGATAATTTAATGACAGAGAATATGTTGTCCGATGTTGAAAAGTACTTAACAACGGAGAAATACATAGGCGGTGGGGTTACCGGGAAATTTGAAAGAATGTCCATAGGTATAATAGTGTCTGTTCTATTACTAATAGTCCCATTACTCTTTAAGTATGGAGCGATATCTGTAGGGATCTTTTGGTGCTACAAAAAAGATTTTCAGTCAATCAAAGGATTTAATGAAAAGATGCTGATGGCGGAAGATGCTGACTTTGCAAAACGTTTAAAAGAGTGGGGAAAGAAAAACGGAAAAAAATACGGTACAATTAAAAACGGAATGATCACTTCATGCAGAAGGTTTGATAAATATGGAGACTGGGCTTTACTTAAACGTCCGCAAATGATATTAGCCTACCTTAAAGGAACGGACAAGAAATATGCGGATGAAGCATATTATGAAAATCAACAGAGATAACTACAGCCATTTGATTGGAAAATTATTAAAGTATACCCTGTACACGTTGTACAACTCCCATGAAAAATAAAAAGAATCCATTTTGGATAAAAGTTGATCAAATGGATTCTTATCTTTTTAATGAAATGAATTTTTTCATCATATAACGGATCTGTTCCTAGAATAACTTTTATAATTTACCAGCCCTTACTATTTAGTAACGAAGTAATATGTGCAAGATGATGGCGGCCATGCCAAGCGTAAATACCTATATTTTTACCTACAGAAACTTCGCCTGAATCAGGATGTATAAATGTCTTTTCCAAATCAGCAGGACTTAAACTTCGTAAAAGCTCGACCCAACGAATGTGCAGTGCTTCAAGCAACGATAGTGAAATAGGAACTGACAATTTATAATCAGGAAGCTCTGCCCATTTTCCTTCTTCATAAGTCTTGATTGTAGGATTTTCTTCCGTAAGTGCCAATTTAAAACGAACGTAGGCATTCATATGACTATCCGCAAGATGATGCACTACTTGACGAACCGTCCATCCGCCTGAACGATATGGTGTATCAAGCTGTTCATCATTCAAATCTTTGACAGCACCTCTTACTAAACTAGGCAACTCTTCAATCTCCTTTATCCAGCCCTCTATCAAACTCTCCGTAATCTCACCATTAAACTGAAATTCTCCAATCGGATATCTCTCATCCATCTACTATTCCTCCTTTATTTGGCAGTTTCCCCTAAAATTTATTTTAAAATATACTTAGATTTTAAGATACTTTTTATAGGACAAATCTAACACAAAATCTATATTTTTTAGAAAATTCCTCCTTGCCTTATAGTGCACTCTAATCGATATACTCTTACTATAAACATAATCCTCAAGACTAGAAATAAATATAAAAAAGCTTATTTCGATAAAGAGGAGTGAAAGAAGTGAATAAGTTGGAAGTCTGGAAAAAGAATATGTATGTTTTGAGCGTTGCACAATTTTTAGTCATGTCTGCATTTAGCATAATCATACCGTTTATCCCAATCTATCTTAAAAATGATTTAGGTGTTCATAATCAAACAGATATTCAGCTTTGGACAGGAATGATTTTTGGTGCTACTTTTTTATCGGCTTTTCTATTTCAGCCGATATGGGGAAAAATTGCAGATAGAACGAGTAGAAAAACCATTCTTATTCGTTCTGCCTTTGGCATGGCGCTTGCAACGGTCTTTATGACTTTTAGTTCTTCCGCTTGGCATTTATTAATTCTCCGATTTATTTTAGGGATATTTGGTGGATTTATTCCTGCTTCATCTCCATTTATTACTATGAATACGCCAAAAGAAAAAATCGGCTATGCACTGGGCGGTGCTCAGTCTGGTGCATACGCAGGCAATATTTTTGGACCTTTAATAGGTGGAATTTTAGGAGAGTGGATAGGATTTTATAAGATTCTTTACGTATCTAGCTCCATGCTGCTTATTGCAGGAGCTCTTATCTTCTTTTTTTTAACAGAACTTAATAAGCCTGAACCAACTAACTTGAAAGATGAAATGACCAAACAAAAACGATTAAACTTTCTTTTGGAATTACAAGAAATCATTAAAAAACCTCTAATTGGACCTTTATTTATCGTCGGATTTCTGATTCAATTCTCCACGATGAGCACTTCTCCATTTTTAGCCTCGTATGTGGAAAGCATGTGGAGTAAAGAGGCTTTTTTGACAACGATGGTGGGGTTATCTGTTTCTATCTCAGGGTTTTCTATTATGATATTTTCCCCTATTTTAGGAAAAAAAGCAGATCAAGTTGGACCGGAAATGATTCTTCTAATTTGCTTGTTAGGAAATTTTATTTGCTATGTTTCTCAAGCATTGTTTTCTTCTATCTGGCTTTTTCTTTTCGCTAGATTTTTGATGGGTATATTCGTAGGCGGCCTGCTTCCTTCCGTGATCAGTTTAATACGAATCCATGCACCTCAAAAAATGGAAAGCTTAACATTTGGTTATTATCACAGTGCTCTTTTCTTAGGAAACCTGATTGGTCCTTTATTAGGAGGCTATTTAAGCGGCATTATTCACATTAAAGGCGTTATTTTATTGGCTGGTCTACTATTTTTAATTAACAGCTTCACCTTAAAATTTTACTTATTTAGGCAAGAATCTTATGCTTCTTTGTTGATGAAAATAAAAAAGAGTGAGGGGAAAATGTAGGCTTATTTGAATAGTAAAAATGGATTTGTTCCTGTTGAAAGAGGGCATGTTTTCATTAATCAAAACATGCTCTTAAATGAAATTCTATTTGTTTTTTTATGTTAGCTTTCAAGAACAAAGGATAAAAAACTATAAGTCAATCATTATAACTAACGGGACAATCCTTTAGATACTTTCCTTTTTTTCTTTCCATACAGATAGGTCACACCAAACCCGACCAGTATCAGTAAAGTCACGAGGAATCCACCCTCTAGTCCAAAAGTTCCACCAGTTAAAAGATCGTTCCCGCCTGAAGTCCGGCGGGTTTATGCTCTCGCCCAGCGAGGTTCACCCTTCTTCCGGCAATGGCAACGCCAGCACTAGTACATCCTTTACGACGGAACTGGATAAAAAGACTAAACCGCTTTAATTATTCCGTTTATAATTTCCTAAAATAATAAAAAACCGACTGATGATAGAACGAGTCTATCTTCAGTCGGCTTATTCATAGAAGGTGTTATCTTAAAGATTGGTACTCGACCACCATTGCTATAATTGGTGACAGATAAAGAGTAACTATGTAATGGGTAATGGATTATTGGTTGTTCCTTTGCCATTTTCAATATACACTTTTGTACTATGGGGGTTTCCTTCTATGCCTTGAATAAGACTCTCACCTATTCAAGGATTAAAAATATTTATCTGCATCAAAATCTAATTCTATTTGATAGTTTTTACTATTTATTAAATTGGATAAACGGTTTGCTTGACGCTCACATTCCATGCTTTTCATTCGATAATCTTCTGGTTCGAATGTAGCGAGTTTCATTAACACTACATTTTCGCCAATAGAATACAAATGCTCTTCCTTTTCTGCAGCAGCATATTGTTTAAATTTTTTAGCTTTGGCTCTTAATTGTGTAGCTAGCTCAATAGCCTCAACTATACTGATATTTTTATTGCCAAAGTTAATTTCATGATCAATATTAGCTCGATACATGAGAGAATCTAATAAGCAATAATCAGCTCGAACCTCTTCTATTTCTTTTTCTACATCTGTCATCGTTCTTTTTTGATTAGGGATTTTCTTTCCAGCCTCTATTTGGACGAACGCAACACGATCCATTTCTTCTTCTAGCTCGTGAATTCGTTTAGACAACACACTTTTAAGTTTTACTGCTTCTGCTTGTGTTATTTTATTCATGTAGAACCCCCGGTTTCTTATATTTATATGTTCTCTTAAACTTTTATCCTAGTATTTTCGGACGACAATCCTATGAATATTTATTATTATGTTGATTTTATGTAAATAATTAATAAAGAGCCTTATCTCTAAATACTATAATTTATACCAATTAATTTCAAATGATAAGATGACACAATGAGTAATGCCACTCTTCAGCAATCTCAATACTCCCTCTTATTCCCTTTTTTCACAAACTCCCAATCTACCTCAATACTCTTCCTAACCCTTTTTAGAAGGTTATAGATTGTGTCTATTTCTTCTTGTGAAAATCCAGATAGGGCAACTTTATTAGAATGTTCACCTTCTCTGTTTAAAAATGGATAAATTTCCTTTCCCTTTTCGGTTGGGTATAAGCATTTAATTTTTTTATTATCTGAGTCATTTCTTTTTTCAATTAGTCCTTGTTCTTCAAGCTTTTTAATGGCACGAGAAGCTGTCGTACGGTCAACCTTTATCATTTCTGCTAATTTATCTGGGATAATTCCATGATTTTCGCATATCCGAACAAGATATAAATATTGACCTTTTGAAAGTCCCATTTCTTTAAATTCTATGTTGCTTATAGATTCCAAGCATCTAGCAATCATCCCAATTTCACGAAGAATTTCCTTCATTATTATAACTCCTCATTTGTTTTTTGTTGCATTTACAACAATATTAAATATATACTATGTATGATGTTTTAAGTATGACTCGTTTATTTAAATAAATCCAGAGAGGTATGAGGATATTGGAAGCAAAAAGAATAACAAATGAAACTGAATTAAAAAAGGCTTTTTATATTAGAGAAGAAGTTTTTGTTAAAGAACAAGGTGTTCCATTACAAGATGAATTCGACCAATATGATGAAATGAATGCTCCATCTGAACATGTTTTAGTATATTATCAAAATCAGCCAGTCGGCACTGGGCGAATAAGATTTGTTAATGGAGAAGGCAAATTAGAAAGAATCTGTATCCTGCAGCCATTTCGCAGCTTGGGGATTGGAAAAGTCATTATTAACACGTTAGAGGAAATCGCCCGCCAAGAAGGTGTTTCACAAGTTAAGCTGCATGGTCAAACACATGCAGAAGGGTTTTATCACAAATTAGGCTATCAAACTTCATTAGATGAATTTATGGAAGATGGCATTCCACATTACCTTATGTTAAAAGATTTATCTGATAAATAGGATGAAGGACATTTTGGTTGGTTTTCGATCCAATTTTGTCCTTCATAACCCGGATGAAGGACATTTCGTTTGCTTCTTAACCCAATTTTGTCCTTCATAACTCGGATGAAGGACGTTTCATTTGCTTCTTGATTCAATTTTGTCCTTCATAACCCGGATGAAGGACGTTTCGCTTGCTTCTTGACTCAATTTTGTCCTTCATAACCTGGATGAAGGACGTTTCGCTTGCTTCTTGACTCAATTTTGTCCTTCATCATAGCCTAGTTCACGGTCATTATTTTTTTGCTAAATCTTTCAACCTAAATCAATACGGTCGATTTTCCGAATTGCCATCGCAACAATTCCAAGAGCAATTAATGCTAAGCCTAGCGGAATATAAATGATACTGGCTAATGAAAAATTGGGACCTATCGATTGACACGATACACTAACGATTACTAGTGAGGAAATTATTGTTGCTGGTGTAGAATATTTTCTCATCCCGAAATATAACGGTACAAGTGCCGCCCCTGCACTTGCCAGACTAAACATCATTAAGTTTAATATTTCCGAAAAAAAATCGTCTAAAGTTAAACTTATTACAGAAGTTAAATGAAAGAGCTGATTTAATCCAATGAAACCAATAATTACTACTATATTAGAGATTGCCATCGTTATGAATGTCATCCAAAAGATAAGAATCAATTTTGCACTAAGAATTTTTTTTCGATTAATTGGATAGGAAAACGTGACAAGAATCGTTCGATTTTTAAACTCATCAATAATCATTTTTGAAATGAGTACAGCGGCAAATACAATAAAAACGCCCCTAACAAATGCTCCACTTATCGTAAAAAAATCCGTAGAATTTTTGATTATTATCTCGCCTTCGCTCTTTTCAATTACAGGAAACATACATAAAATACCTAGAATGATTATATTAGCAAGTACAGCACCTTTAATAAACCATCCTAATTTATTCTTTTTTTGTTCGAGTCTTATTATATGAAGCAAAGCGATCCCTCCTTGATTAAAATACCCAAACATTAACTCACAGGCTGAGCTAATTCCACTTTTTTAATAAAATACTCTTCAAGTGTTGTCCGTTTTTTATCAATGGACTCGATATTGATATCTTCCAAAATTAATGTCTTAGAAATAGCCGCTTGAGGCACTTCTGTGGCGTAGATTCGAATGACTTGATCATCCATCACCTTAAAGTTATTAATGCCTAATTTATCGTGCAGAACCATGGCTGCTTTTCTCTGATTGCTTGTTACTAGCTCAATATATTCTGTATTTCTTGCCCTAATCGTATCTATTGATGCTTCTTCAATCAGTTTGCCGCTTTTAATGACGCCGATTGTGGCTGCAATCTGCTCAATTTCACCTATAATGTGGCTGGAAATTAAAAGAGTGATTCCGTATTCTTGATTAAGCATTTTAAATAACTTTCTCATCGCCTTAATTCCAGCTGGATCCAGTCCGTTAATCGGTTCATCTAAAATTAAAAGTTCCGGTTTTGTAATGATTGCTCTTGCGACACACAGACGCTGTCTCATCCCTAATGAAAAATTTTTCGGCAGCTTATTTTCTACATTTTCAAGACCAACCATCTCCAAAGCATCGTAAATAGCCTGTTTGTTATGATATCCCATGTAGGCACAAT
This sequence comes from Niallia yueguangensis, assembly GCF_052663115.1. Lineage (NCBI taxonomy): Bacteria > Bacillati > Bacillota > Bacilli > Caryophanales > Bacillaceae > Niallia > Niallia yueguangensis. The sequence continues at coordinate 73,843 of NZ_JBQTCX010000005.1, read as the reverse complement.
GTAGTTCTAAATTTTCTAACGCCGTCATTTTTTCATAAAAAACGGGATATTCAATCATACTGCCTATTCTCTTTAAATAATCGAATGAATCGTGCTTTAGCGGTTTCCCGAAAATGGTAATATCTCCATATGACGGCTTCATCATATTTGTCAGCATTTTCATAATAGTTGACTTGCCCGCACCATTTGCTCCAAGAAACCCGTATATTTCCCCTTTTTTTATGTTCATATTTACATTGGAAACAACATCTTGCGCTTGAAATGTTTTTGTCAGATTGTTCGTCTGGACAACATAGCTCATGATAATCCTCCTCGTCATTTTAACTGCTTTTATTCTACCTGAAGCCCCTTGCTTTTTTCTGTCTTAATTCTTACAAAAATCTTAAGAAAATAGATAGCGTTTCAATGAAAAAATAAAGGACGTTTTTTCAAATGCTTTTGATTGTACAGAAATGTCTCCTCCCATCTCTTCAATCAGTCTTTTTGTGATGGTCAATCCTAGACCACTGCCTTGGAATGCCTTATTTCTGGATTCTTCAAGTGTAAACATACGTTCAAATACACTTTCCTGCTCCGTTTCATTCATTCCTTTTCCTCTATCAAATATTTCAACATATACGTGCGTTTCATCACAAAATATCTTTAAACCGATCATCTTCCCATCTGCACCATAGCGAATAGCATTTGAAATCAAGTTATTTAATACACGATTTAATGCTTCCTCATTTCCTAGCGCAAAAATGGGCTTATCCGGTATCTCGATGATAACTTCTAGTCCTTTTGTTTGGATCCATTCATAGAATAATAGAATATTATTTTTACAAATCTCAGTTAAATTCACTTTTTCAAGCGGAACATCTTTATCACCGGACTCTAATTTAGCTAAATCAAAAAAAGTATTCATTAATGTAATGAGTTCTAAAGATTTAGTATGTACTTGTTTTAGTAGCCTTGCTCTTTCTTGGTCATTAATAGGAGGTTCGTTTTGAAACATTTCAAGATAACCCGCAATCACGGTAAGTGGTGTTTTAAGATCATGAGATACATTGGCTAACATGCGTTTCATAGAGGTCTCCATTTTTTTAAACTGACGCGAATTTTCTATACTATCATCTATTAGTTGATTTAGATGAACAAGCAGCCCAACTAGTTGTTTATCACCTGATACAACCAAAATCCGTTCCCTTGATTGAGACTTTGTCATGAGCTCAAGTTTATTTGTTATATAAAGGAGATCTTTATCTCTTGCTTTCTTTAATTGGTATTGATAAAGAACACAGATCAAAAGGGCAATCACGACACAGCTTAATACAGCAATCATTTAAACTCTCCCAGTTTGTACCCAATTCCCCATAAGGTTTTAATATAGGCTGGTTTAGATGGGGAATCTTCAATTTTTTCTCTTAGGCGGCTCATGTGAACGTTTATAATATTTTCGTCTCCATAGTAATCATCGCCCCAAACGGAGCGATAAATTTGTTCTTTTGTAAATACCTTCTTCTGATTTTCAAAAAACAAGTGAAGAATCTTCCATTCCTTAGATGTTAAATGGATCTCTACCCCTTTCTTTATGACACGATGATTATCCGTATCCAGTTCAATCTCATGCACTTTAATTATTTTACTTATCTCTGTCTGACTGACTATGTACTGTGTTGATCTTCTGATGGCCGCTTTCACTCTTGCCGCAAGCTCGACCATCGAAAATGGTTTCGTGATATAGTCATCCGCTCCAAAACCAAGTCCTAACGCTTTATCCACATCACTATCTTTTGCTGACATAATAATGACGGGAATGTAGCTCTTAGTTCGCACCATTTGCAGAAAGTCCATCCCATTTAACTTTGGCATCATTAAGTCTAACAAGACCAAATCATAATGCGTATCCTTAAAGGAACTTGCTGCCTCCTCGCCATCAAAGACACATTCAACATGAAAGGATTCATTATTTAAATATCTTTTTACCATATCACTAATAGCTGGATCATCTTCTACAAGTAAAATAGTTTTCTGCATCGAAAAACACCGCCTGTAATACTTTTATATGATCGATTGTCCAATTCAATCAACGAATGATAGTTTCATTTAATACTAGATTAAAATCCATGTTGACAATCAAATTTTTCCAATTCCATTATACAATAACTCCAACCTCAAAGTCGTTAAAGCCTATTTCCTATTACCGCACTCTTGTTGCTATAAATGAACGCTAATAACCTAGATAGAAGAGCATCAGCTAACCTTTAAATCAAGAGCCTAAGGTCATCTAAATGAAGAATTTAAACTTGATTGATATAGAGAAATCTGACAGTTTCGTTAAATAAAGTGGCATGCTCTTCTATGTAAAAAAGATTAAAGCTATAATTGAGTAGTTAAGATTAGCATCGGCCATCTTCATTGTTTTACGGACAAGATCGTAAGCTGTTTCGGTTTGTAGAGGGCTAAATTTTATTTGGGGGTTTTATACAATGGAAGATAATAAATTAGTTCGAACGTTAATGATTGAAATTCCTTCGGTTCCGGGAAGTCTTGGTAAAGTGGCCTCAACAATTGGCCTGAATGGTGGCGATATCGGGGATGTTGAAACCTTAAAAGTAGGGCCTACATATACCCAACGAAACATTACCGTTCAATTTGAAAAAGAGGAACAACTTTCAGCGATTATTGAAGCGATCAATAGCTTAGATGATTTTCATGTCCAAACCGTATCAGACGAAGTTCTGCGTGCACACGAAGGCGGCAAGGTGCAGATGAAAAGTAAACTGCAGATTCAAACACTTGCAGATTTGCGTAAGGTTTATACACCAGGGGTGGCAGAAGTATGTAAAGTGATACAAGCAGAGCCTGAAAAAGCAAAGTTTTACACAAATATCGGAAACAGCGTGGCCGTTGTTACGGATGGAACAGCGATTTTAGGTCTTGGGGATATTGGGCCTGTTGCCGGAATGCCAGTAATGGAAGGAAAGGCTGCACTTTTTGAACAGCTTGTAAATATTAATGCGATTCCGATTTTGTTGGATACGAAAAATCCAGACGAAATCGTGGAAACGGTAAAGCATATCTCTCCTAGCTTCAGTGGGATTCTCCTTGAAGATATTGGTTCACCCCACTGCTTTGAAGTAGAGGATCGTCTAAAAAAAGAATTATCTATTCCCGTTATGCATGATGACCAGCATGGAACGGCTGTTGTCACACTCGCTGCGGTTATTTCAGCATGTAAAAATGTCGATGTTAATATCAAAGAGGCAGTTGTAGGACAAATTGGACTGGGCGCGGCAGGTTTAGCGATTTGCCGGATGCTGATGGCATACGGAGCAAAATCAGTGCTTGGTACGGATCTATCACAAGAAGCAAAAGTGCGTCTTGAAAACTATGGAGGTACGTCAGTTGATCAACTGGAAGAACTAATGGAACGCTGTGACATTATTATTGCAACCACAGGTGTCCAAGGGTTGATAAAAAAAGAATGGGTACGCAAAGGGCAGATTATTTTGGCACTTTCCAATCCAAATCCGGAAATTACTTCAGCGGACGCAATTGAAGCAGGCGCTGCATATGCGGCGGATGGGCGTTCTGTCAATAATGTCCTTGGATTTCCGGGCATTTTCAGAGGTGTTTTGAATGCACAGGCGAACGATGTAACCCACCCTATGTTGGTCGCAGCAGCCGAAGCAATTGCTTCCTGCACACAACCAGGAGATCTTGTTCCTCATCCATTAGATCTTAATGTACATGAACAAGTTGCGAAAGCAGTTGAACAAGTTATTATGGATGCTGGACCTGTACAAAAATAATATAAAAGAAGCATATGTTTTCCAAGTGTGCTTGTAACTTATGTTGCAAGCACACACAATAGATTAAGATTATTACTTAAAAAGAATCATATTTTCTACAACCTTTTTTCAGCTTTTCTTTGATAATGTTGACCCGAAGATTATCGATATCTATTTTTTAAATCATGATTGTATATCAACAGGAGAAGATATTTTATCGTATATAAATCAAAAACTAATTGATTATTTGTCCCTTTAACTGCATAAAAAACATCTGTTACAGACAATTTTCTTTTGGTAATGCAAGGATAGCTAAATCCTTTTTCGTTACATTTTGATAGGGTGTTTTTTTTAAAACTGATATATGCCCATCTGACTCCATAATAGCGAATTCAACCTCTTCAATGTTAAATACATCTTTCTCTCTAAGAACCTGATTTAAAGAATCCATTGTATATTTTAGATTCTTAAGATTTCTCTCGAGTATTTTTCCATTTTCTATGATTACTGTAGGATCACCAGAAATCGACTTTCTCGCATCTCTGTTTTTTAAAGTCAACAATGTTGCAAGTAATGTAATGAAACTAAATACAATTATGCAGGTAGTGATAGACCAAAACTTTATTTGAATATTAAAAGCCATATTGGCTGCAATAGAGCCTAATGTAATGGCAGCAATAAAATCATGATAGGTCATTTGCGAAATCATCTGTTGAATCAGGCATTTTCTTGAACTCCATGGAATTATTTTCATATTATTATCTCCACTGCTATTTGCAATTAAACATACAGGCAGCTTATATATTTTGCTAATGCTTGTGCTATAATTCGATTATAAGAACCTTTTCTTAAGCTTCAGCAAATTAGACCGATGTTTTGGTCATATCAATTCCCCCTTTCTTTTAATTCACTTTCGTACTACCATTTACTAGAGTAGAGGATAGAAAGGAGTACAAAAATAAAAAATGGAAGAAAAAAAAGTTACTTGGTTAGAACTTTTTTATGATTTACTCTTCGTGGCAGCTATTGCAACTGCGACTCATGTTTTAATTCATGTTGAAGAGGGATATATCCATTCAGAATATTTATTAAAGTTTGTGCTAATCTTTATTCCTATCTGGTGGGCTTGGGTAGGGCAAACCATGTTTATTAACCGGTTTGGACAAGATTTATTTCATCAACGACTATTTTTGATACTTCAAATGTTTTTTGTCCTTATTATGACATCAAGCTTATCAGTAGATTTTGATCCTTACTATCTTTCTTTTTTAATTGGTTATATTGGCTTAAGAGCAGTAACTGCGACCCAATATCTTGTTGTCCAGCGTATAGAAAAGGGATTTCGAAAAAAAGTAGCACTATATTTAGGAAGGTATTTTTGGATTGGAATCATTATTTCGTTATTCTCCGTCCTTTTTGATTCTTGGGTTCGATATGCTGTGTTATATATGGGTATCACTATCGATATTATGGTCCCAATGATTGGACGAAAGTATTTAGCAAAGGTGCCTACCAATACGGCTCATTTATTAGAGCGATTTGGTCTATTCACCATTATTCTCTTTGGTGAAGCTCTTGTCAGTACACTTGCCGTGATTCAACCTCAAGAAGGAAACTGGAATTCAATCGGCTTTTCGATCATTTCATTTATCCTAATTATATCGATGTGGTGGCAGTATTTCGATAATGTAGAAAAGAAAGTGGACAAGTCGATCCAAACAGCAGGTCAAACCATTATCTATGGTCATCTGTTTATTTTAATGACTTTAAGCATGATTGCTGCATCCATCAAGCTGTTATTTTTACATGAGGTGCATTATTCATTTATCTTATATTTTGTATTTGGTTCTGTATTGCTCTATTTCATTGCAACTTCTATTGTTTTTCATCAATACAGATATAAACAACACCGTTTGAAATTTTATCATTTAGGGTTATTTTTAGGAATTTTAGCAACCTTTTTTATTATAAATTTAATAGTAGTGGTCCCAAACATTGTCATAATGGGGGAGTTAGCCGTGTTTTATATTATCTATGCTAAAATAACGACCACTTGAAGAAAATCTGAAGTTTAATTAGATTCATCAGGTAAATAATAATTTACAATGCTATTTTTTTCACAAGAAATTAAGGGTATAAAAACCAGTATTAAACTATAAATACTGGTTTCTTTTTTAAAATTATGGCTACCCTGAAAGTAAGAGGGGTTTTCCGAAGCTTATCGCTCGCTTTCCGCGGGGCGAGCGCCAAGCCTCCTCGTAACGACGCTCCTGCGGGGGTCTCGCCTTTATCGCTAATCCCGCAGGAGTCGAGCGAACGCTTCTCCAAACCAACATATGCAAAAGCTCAATTCATTAATTTAGAATTGCGCCTGATATTTGCTGCTCTTATATACTCTATTATTTGCCCCTTTAATAGAAATGAATCTATTTTGAAAAAGATTGATCAAAATGGACTTCTTTTTAAAGTAATCCTAACAAATCTGATCAGCCTACTATCTCTCTGGATGTTTTCTTACTATATTCTCATCATTTTCCATAAAAGACCATCCTGGATACTCTTCTGGCAGTCGGCTGACTTCATCAAGTCTGTTTAACTCGTCTTCATTTAAAGTGATGCCGCTCGCCTCAAGATTCATCTGTAGTTGATCTGGACGTTTGGCCCCAACTATCACACTGGTGACCGCTTTCTGGTTAAGCACCCAAGCTAAAGCAATAGTGGCAACCGATGTTTCACGCACTCCTGCAATTTCTTGCAACACATCGATGATTGCATAACTTTTTTCTTTATCCACCGGTGGAAAGACAAACTTGGTATGCCGGTCATCAGCACTTCCTTGATTATCGCGAGTATATTTGCCTGACAGAAACCCTCCAGCTAATGGACTCCATATGAGCAGCCCCATATTTTGATCCTTTACAACTGGAATAACTTCCCGTTCAATCTCTCGTCCTGCCAATGAATAATAGGATTGACTGCTTTTAAAAGCATGAAGGCCATTTAATTGGGAAACCCCTCTTACTTTCATCATTTCCCATCCCCTCATATTGGAGCAGCCAATGTAACGTATTTTCCCGCTGCGAACAAGGTCATCTAAAGCACGCAAGGTTTCTTCCCAGTCTGTTATTTGATCGGGATTATGAATTTGATAAAGGTCAATATAGTCAGTACCAAGTCGCTTAAGACTTGCTTCCACTTGTTCGATGATATGCAGCCGTGATAAACCGATCTCGTTTGGTCCGGTACCAGTACGTCCTCTCACCTTCGTAGCAATGATCGCCTGATGACGTTTGGACTTCAAAACTTTTCCGAGAATCTCCTCTGACCGTCCATCAGCATATATATCAGCTGTATCGAAGAGATTAACACCGGCATCCAGCGCCTGATCGACGAGTCGGCCTGCTTCTTTTTCATCAAGTGAACCAAATATACCCCAAGTTTTTCCGCCGCCAAATGTCATTGCGCCAAGAGCGATTTCCGAAATAAGTACTCCTGTATTGCCAAGCAGATTGTATTTCATACTCTTCTCTCCCTCGTATTATTATTTTTTAAATTCAGCAACAATCCAGAAACACTTTGGAAAGCGTTAAAATTGCATCCATGCTCCCCCTTTTTGTAAAATTTAATTATTAAAATTATTCATTACACTATAAAAGACGCCATTAAAATTAAATAGACGCAAAGTTTGTTAAAAAACTTTTCAAAGGAGTGAGCTTCCAATGGATATTCAGTTAGTTTGGAGCGAATATCAAGAGCCAATAAAGCGTTTTGTGGCAAAAAGAACGGATAATCATGATGATGTGGAAGATATTGTACAGAATGTGTTCATGAAGATAAATGGTCATCTTTCCGATTTAAGGGATGAGAAAAAAATGCAGCCTTGGATTTATCAAATTGCTAGAAATAGTATCGCGGATTACTACCGCAGAGGGAAAAAATCCGAGGAATTTACGGACCATCTTAAGATCATCGATGAAAATGAAGAAGAGGACTATTCCAAAGAAGTCATTTCTTGCTTTAAAGACGTGATTCAGCAATTACCTGAAAAATATAGAGAAGCTCTCGAACTTTCGGAGTTTAAAGGCATGTCCCAAAAACAATTAAGCCAGCATCTCGGCATTTCTTATTCCGGTGCCAAATCAAGAGTACAACGCGGAAGGGAAATGCTTAAAAATTCACTACAAGGCTGCTGCCATATTGAATCGGACAAATATGGCAATATTGTTGATTTCTATATTAAATAAAGATAAGGTACAATCACAACTAGCACTTTATAAATATTCAATTATTTGATGCGTAATTCAGTTTTATTTCATAAACAACATGTTTTACTAATTAGGAGGTAGCTAAAATGGAAACTATCAAAAATATTTATTGTATTGGTCGAAACTATGCTCTTCATGCACTAGAATTAAAGAATGAAATTCCCACATCACCAATGGTCTTTTCAAAACCAACGCATGCCATCGCTTATGCAAATGGAAATGCGATTAATTTGCCAGCCTATCGAGGAATCATCCATTTTGAGACTGAACTAGTTATACATATTGGGAAAGATTATTATAAAGGAGCAAAAGCAGACGATCTTATCGACAAAATGGCATTAGGCATTGATTTTACATTAAGAGATGTGCAAACTACATTAAAAGAAAAAAGACATCCATGGCTTGCAGCTAAAGGGTTCCCTCAATCTGCTGTTCTCACCGATTTCATCCCTTTCCCAGGCGTTGAAGCAGCTAAAGAAAAAAACTTTTCACTTGAAATTAATGGGGAAGTTGTCCAAGTAGGAAATATTAGCGATGTCATTTTTAATTTCCAGACCATCATTGATTTTTGTGCGTCGAATTTTGGGATTGGTAAAGGAGATATCATTTTCACTGGTACGCCAAGTGGTGTCGGAGAAGCCATTGATGGAGATAAATTTTCCTTAAAATGGGGAGATGAGGTTTTAGGTACATGTCAAATAGTTAAAAGTAATGAACCACCACAATTGAGTCTTTCCCCGAAGCCATTATAGAATATGTTAAAGTTTAAGAAAGTGTCGAAAAAATGGGACACTCTCTTAAACTTCAATAACATGTACCGTTCTATAAGGAAGCCTCTAGGATTCATTGATCCTGATTCCTCCATTATTCTGAATAAGGATTATTTAATGAAATCCCTTTTTCTTAGGTTAAAGCCCGTTTTAATCGCTCTAACCCCTCTAGTAAAACTTCTTGAGAACAGCCGATGTTCATACGAACAAACCCTTCTCCTCCTGATCCATATTTGGCTCCTGGTTCTAATCCAAGCTTTCCTTTTTCAATTAAAGCTTTATTTAATTCTTCATCGCTCATATTCAAGTTACGGCAATCCATCCAAAGAAGATATGTTCCTTCCGGCTCCATCAATCGTATAGACGGAATATTTTCTTCGATAAATTCTTTCGCAATTGCAACATTCTGCTTCAAGTAGCCTAATAACTCTTCCAGCCAGTTCTCTCCATATCGATAGGCTGCTTCCATTGCAATGATTCCAAAGGTATTAAGGGTATGATACCCTGTTCTTCGCTGAAAATTTTCATATCTGCTTTTTAATTCTTCATTTGGAATAATGCAAGCAGAAGCTTGAAGTCCGGCAATATTAAATGTTTTGCTTGGAGCGATGCATGTTAACAAAATCTCGTCATATTTTTTATCTAACGCTGCAAGAGGATAATGTACATTTGGCTCGTACACGTGATCCGCATGAATTTCATCAGATAGGATCAAGCAATTGTAGTGCAAGCATAAATCTCCTACCCTTTGCAACTCCTCTTTTGTCCAAACCCTTCCTCCTGGATTATGCGGGCTGCACAACACAAAAAGTTTTACACCCATTTGCAATTTCTTTTCCAAATCTTCAAAATCCATTTCATACCGATTATTCACAAGCTTCAATGGAGAGTTAAGCACAACTCGTTCGTTCTTTTCAATCATTTCAAAAAATGGCGCATAAACCGGAGATTGCAGCAAAACATATTCACCAGGATCTGTAAAAGCTTGGATTGCCGTACTAATCGCAGGAACAACTCCTGAATGATAAACAATCCACGATTGATCAATTTGCCAATTATGTCTATTCATAAACCAATTAATCATCGCATCAGCAGCAGAATTCGGTACGTATGTATAACCGTAAATCCCATGTTCAAGTCGTTTTTGTATTTCTGCAGCTACTTCTGCTGGCGGCTGAAAATCCATATCTGCGACCCACATCGGGAGAACATCATCTGTTCCAAAAACAAATTTATTATACCCCCATTTATATGACGCTGTATCCTTCCTATCAATTACCCTGTCAAAAATACTATTCATCAAAATCCCCACCTATAAGTAGTTTTTCTTTCGGAAAAAAATGTAGGGTATTCCCCTGCAGTCTATTGATAAATATTTTACCATAAACTTCAACTTCAGGTGTTCCTAATCTTTCGGACATAAAAACAGCCCTTTAGTTAATTTCATCCAAAGGGGTAAAGCTTCTCAACTTTTTTATCATCATCTTGGTTGGCGAGTCTTGTAGGTCTATGGAATATAGAGATCGCTGCAATTCTTCTGAAGGCTAGGGGTTCTCAAAAAAACATCATCCTTTCGAGTACTCAACTAAAAGAAAAATGTTTTTTCATGTTGGAGGAAATTTGTTTTGTTAGATTTGAACTGTATGTGGAACTACCCCTTTCAGATCTAAAGCAAGGATTTCTCAAAAAGTGTCAATTTCTGATAGTATATCGTTTTCTTTGTTGATAATTAATCCTTGAACCTTTACATGAGAAGGCATCAACGGATGACGACGAATGATATTAACACTATTTTGTACACCATCAGTTACAGTTTTGCTACCCTCTAACCATTCCATTATACTACCTTCAGGAAATTCTGGCGTGCAATATTTAGAAAGATAATCTAATGTTTGTATTTTTTCCTGCAATCCTTTGTTTTCGGATATTATGTTAAATATATCCTCTGTATTCCTCTGATCATCTTTTGCAGCAACCACAAATATTTTCTCAACTTTTTCTTGATAAACAGCAACAATAATATCTCTCATTATATCGCCAAAAGATTGGGAAATTACTGGATTATAACTTTGTAAGATAATGATATTTTCTGGATTAATATTGGTCTCCAGCTTCATTAGATGGTCCAAATTGTGCTCTATTCCAATCAAATATAGAACTTTTTTCTTTTTATCAATATGCATCAAAGTCACCCCATTAATAATTTGAATTTCGCTTCAGTCGATAATTTAAAATGATTAAGCAGCAAAACTTGAATGATATAGTAAAATAATCATTGTTTTAAACGTATCTAACGATTTATGACAATTGGTCTTGTAAGTCACCCGAAAGCTTAAAGATCATAATTCGTTCTCCAGTTTGTGTACTAAGATCGGTAAAAAAACTCACTACTTCTTGACCTGTTAACGTTAATATAATTTCCTTTAATTCTTCTAGACCTGATTCCACCAAACTATTTCGATTCTTTTTTACGGAAAGTAATCCTTCTTTATCTTTACATAGTGAATATTCAGCAGGGGTTAATATACCACGTAATGTAACAATAATCATATCTCGTAAAATATCTGATTTAACAGATATAGAGCCACGTCCAAGATAATTTTTCTCCCAATAAGTTAATGCTTTACTTATATCAGCTTCAATAGTTCCTTTTGATTTATCCATAATAAGTCCCTTTCCTTCCCCCTTTCTTTATTAAAAGTTACATATATGAATATTTGTTTCGTTTTATATCACTGGGTTCTCACTAGGCTTTTATATCAAACTGGGAAAGTAATTAAGACCAACTTTCCCAGTTTCCTTCTGGATCAAAGGACGCAAGTCGAATCCAGCCATTTTGAATTTTTTGATAAAAAGTAGGATTATGATCAAAGAGCCGTTCCACATACTCCTTCGGTGCTTGGATTACCACCAACAAGCGCAGGGGAGCATGATAAGCCTCTTGATCCGATTGCATCACGGACTGCCAAGGAAGTCCAGTTAATAAGTCACTGGCATTCCCTTGCATTACGCCAATACCAGATGTCACTGTTTGGGTCGTTTTATTTCCACTGCCATAATAATGAGGGGCAACAGTAGATGCGTAATATTGCAGGTTAATCCATTGGGCAACCGTTGCCGGACCAGCAATAATGTTTGCAAGTAAATCACCGTTCTTATCTTTTTTCCAATTATAGTTTTGGAGAAAAGCTCTCCCATTCAAATTGCACTCTTTCGTAAGCTCCCGATCCCCAATGATAAACGCGGCGTTGCGCGCCAGTCCCCATTCAGGACGCACCTCACTCCAATCTTCTGCAAAGCGCTGCGCCTCAGCCTTTGGATTTTTGTGATAAGAGTAGATATTTGGCAGTTTTGATAGTCGCTCGGCATTTGCTTCATCACTAACTTTTGGCAATGCATCTTGGATACGTTCAAATGCTTCCACCGCTGCATCTGAAAGTTCAGGAACATAAATCCAATGTAGTTCATCAAGTGATGTGATATGCTCAGCAGCCGCGAAAACTGTATCTTTCGGAATTGAAATCCCTTCTTCTGCAAGGGTTTCCCTCACTGCCTGCAAATTACACAAGGTAGCGAGTACACGTGCATTGAATCTACTTGATGCTCCTCCGCATGCACCGCAGTCCAGTGCAGAAGCATATGGATTGTTCGTGCTGTGACTTCCATGACCACAAATAACCACTAAAGGAGCGAAATGATCGGTGAGCCCCATCATTTTTAGCGCTTGCCGTACATACTGCACTTTTTGTTCTTCAGAAAACCCAACCGGCAACTCCGCATCTATGATGTGTTCATGGTCAAGCGAAAGTTCAGTAGAAGGTTTGCGCAGCCACGTTTTTCGAATTTTACGGAAAGCATAACCGGCAGTTCGTGGAACAAAGCTGCGAGCCAACGTATGCAAGCTAAGCCAAGGGCCGCTTACTTCCGGAAGCACCAGACTAGCAAGCAGGTTATTTTTCATGTTCTTAAAAGTTGAGCTGAGTGAATAGGCTGTATGCTTACGCTCTTTATATTGTTTTAATTCATGTTCAGGTGAAGATTCTTTTACTTTGAATTGCGGCTTTAGTATAACAGGCAAGGAGTTATGGCTATGCTTGCTGCCAAGCTTACTTGTTTCAATTGGCAATCCAAAAAAGCCAGCTGTTCCAAAAGTTTCAAAAGGACCTGATTTTTCAAGTTTGCGGCGAAAATGCTCTGAACGCACATCAATACAAAATGCAAATTGTGCCAATACAGTATCATTTTCCGCTGCCGCAGCCTGTTTCAATGTGATCATGTTCATCAATTGATCTTCGTATGTTTTTTCCCAAGCTTCCAACCAAAGCTGATTGTGGACAATTTTATCAAAATGATAAGCAAGCTTCAAACGTGCTGTTTGCTCCGCGGAAGATAACTGTATCCATTCATTGATTGACAGGTCACCAAAGTAGACCCAAGATGCAATCAACGATTCTAATAGCGCTTTATCCCCCTCTTTTTTTTCATCCAAGGGAAGATGAGGTTTGATTAAGGCCAACTCCATGGAAACTCGAACAGCCAAATATTCAGTTAACAATGAATGTTCTTGAGCTCGATGCTCCGAACGCCACAGCAGCATTCCTGCCCAACCTGGCAAGGAAAGTAAATGCGCTTCAAGATAACCTTGGATCTCTGAATATGGGATTTTAAGCAGCAGCAATGCCTCCTTTAAAGCACTGCCAGCATCTTTTGGCCATTTATTGAACTGCTGACGTATCGTATTGCTTAGTGCTGGATCATAAAGAACCAGTCTCCGCCACGCATGATAGAAACCTTCTTCACGATTTGGCATGGACCAAACAGCTTGAGACTCATCCAAAAACAATTTACACCATTTAATTAAATGACGGTTGAGATCATGAGCCACCTTCTCACCGCCTAGCTGTTCTAAGCGCTGACTATAGGTTTGCACCGAATGCTCTTCAGTTATCTCGAATTTATAGCTAGTTAGATTTTTTGCCAAGCTCTTTAATTCAGGATCTTCTAATAGATTGGAAGGCGGCTTATCCTGTGTAAGAGCAGACCAGCAGAACTGCTCGGCAACGTTCTGTGGCAGTTCTAAAGACTGTAAATCAAGCCAGTGTTTTAGCCTGCTTTCTAGAAAATCTTGATTAATCTCGCCACGATTTCGTGCAGACTGCAACAACGAATCATTGGGATATATATCTACATCACAAGTATCTTTCATCTTGCATGCAACTTGTTCAAATGACTGATCTTCCAAACCCGTCCAGGGGTTACGTGCTGCAAATGTGTTAATAGGACCAAGCGGTGCAATAACTTTGCTTGCTGCTTTCACTAAATCGTTCATATTAAGATCAAAACAATCAAGTTCTTTTTCCCGATTTAATGTTGTATTCATCGTACATTACCTCCTCGACAGTAATTGTGCCAAATATTTCGGATGACTTTCGACCAAATCATTTTTAGGTTCACCCAATTGTATAAGCCAAAGATAGATAACAGCAAAGAAAGCCGATGAACGATTACGTACTAACCATGCAGCAAAAACATTTCCGGCAAGCAAAATAAATAGAAGTAAAATAGCTGCTGATGCAGGCGGCTCTATACCTTGATAAACTGATTCATGCAACAGCCTATCAAAGGCGGTATGAATGATGCTAAACACGATCGCAGCACCGGCAAACAGCGAAAATCCTGTAATGCGGCTAATAGCACCGTACCCAAAAGCCATAAGTTGCGTCCAGGCAATTGATATAGACCAGCCTAAGGTTAGAGCACTTATTAATTGATACACTTCTCCATGTGAAGTTAGCCAATAGCCAACCCCCACTAGCGTACCTAAAATGCCTCCAGAGATGACCCATAAAAATGTTGATGATTGGGGCGCCTCCTTAGATTTTGATACATTGTTACTTACCACAGAACCAGCCTGTAAAAAAAGGGTTGATTTAAATAGACCATGCAGCACAGCGTGAGTAATGGCTGCTATATAAGCACCTAATGCGCATTGAATCAGCATAAACCCCATCTGCGCAATCGTAGAGCCTACCAGCTGTCGTTTATAATCAGTTTGAACCAACATAATACCGGTTCCAATCAAGACGGAAATACTAGACAGAACGAGCAGAATAATCTGGGCTGCATCGCCGCTAAAAAGAGGTGCAAAACAAGTCAATATAATTCCACCGGCATTCACTATACCTGCATGCATAACTGCAGAAACTGGTGTTGGAGCAACTACCGAATCTAACAGCCAGCGGTGAAAAGGCCATTGTGCGGCTGGAATTATTACAGCAATAATCAGCAATACATTTATACAAGTTCTCTCCCATGAAGCTAGTTGCGCAAGATTGTTTTCAGTAAGTATGAGCGACAACTGCCAGTGTCCCGCACTCTGTGTAAGCCAGATAATTGCAAACAACAAAATAAGCCAACTAAGTGCGAACAAACGACCAGATAGCGCAGCTGCATTTCTCGCCACTTGCCACTCCTTTTTTAATCTAAGGAGCAATGTCAGCCCCAGAAGTGTAGCTCCCCAGGAAATCAATAACCAACGAAGATCATCACTAAGCCAAGCAACTGCATCAAAAACAGTAGTAAGAGTCAGCAGCGTAAAATATTTTCGATAAGAACGGTCGCCGAGTAAATAGCGAACAGAGTAGCGCTGCACAATGAAGCCCATTGTAAGGACAAACAATGCCAGCAGCCATGATAAGGAATCAAGATGCCAAGGGCCAATAATCAAACTCTTTTTGTTAGAAATAAGGGCCAACAGAGCGGCGATTGGGGGTAATGAAATGATGCCCACATGAATGCGAACAAAATTCAAGGGAACCCTTGGGTATAACAAAAATAATGCACTAAGCACAGAAATCGCAAGCAATATAAAAAATACGATTGGCAGTGAAATAAAATCCAAGTAAACTAACATCCAGCTCCCCCCTTTTGAATGAATAGATAGAAGCAACCAAAATTTCGAAAACATCTATCTTAGCAATTTGCTTCATTTTGTAACTTTCCTTTCTATTGAATAACATTTAAGAAAAACACAAGACTCCAAAATCCAGTTCTAACCTAAGTGTTGAAAATACTATGCTTTTTTATCTTTAAAACAAAAAAACCGACAATTTCATCATTTTAATGGCATAATAAATCCATTAAACTCTGAAAATTGTCGGTTTACTATTAACTAGCCCAAATGCGGTTTTTTAAATAGTCTACCTTTTATACAACACTTCCTTCATTGATAGTAAGGAAGTTATATTTTCCGTTCACCTTGTTTTTTAACCTCTACTTTAATAGATTTACTTTTTCATAAAGTCAAAATTAAATTTTTAACTGTATGCTAAAGTGAGCTATATTTTTATAGAAGTTGTTTGAACATTTATTTTATAAAATGATACTATTTATTAAATAATCTGTCAAGTCAAGGATCTCTAACAACATAGAAAACTATCATAATTTCGCTAATCAATTAGTTGACCCCTAATGCTGAAGTGGTTTAGTATCAAGTGGATTGGTCAGGTTCAAAAAAACGACCACGCATTTGTAAATTAAACCGACTGATTTCTAGCTCAAGGGCGGTTTATTTCTTTTATTCCTGGAAAATTACCTTCACTTCAGGATAGGGGGAGGACGGTCTGTCAAATAGGGTGTCTGTTTTTCCTTTTAAATGTTTGTCGAAAAAAGCTAGTGTGTAGTCATTGATGATACTATGTGCCTGACGCGGAGGCATTTGATGATTCCATGAAAAAAATGGCGACAGTAAATACAAATCTGTAAAACTCAGATGATCTATCTTGTCTATCATCACACTGTAACCATCGTTTTTGAGTAGATTGTTTTTGCGCATCGGAATTTCTTTAGCTATAAAGTCATAATCCTCACGGGTCATCCCTATCCTTAGCAACTCCTCTTCGTTCGGTTCATCGGCGCTGTTAACTTCTGGTGTTTTCACGTTCATCATTAAAAACGGCTGTTTAAGTCCGTCTTTCAAATCCCCTTTTCCGAACAGCGTTCCATCCATATTCATCCCCGCCTTAAACCGCGGATCCGCTAGCAGCGTTTGTGCTGCAGCCGCACCGCCGAAAGAGTGCCCAAACATCCCCACACTTTTAAGATTGATTTTCCCCTTCAAAATGCCGTTTGGATCTTTGGTGTTTAGCTGTTCTATTTGATCCAGCACAAATTTTGAATCTGGAACCCAAGTATCGGTGACTATTTGATCCCAACTATCCCAATCATTCATCTCAGGTAGATTGTCGCTTAATAAAACAAGCTTTCCATCAGGAAACACAGTCTCTATAGAGTGATAGGTGTAGTCGATACATGCGACGATATAACCGTGACTGACCAACTCCTCCACTTGCGACGTATTCGTATAGCGAGTTCCCGGAAAACCATGTGCAAACAGCAGCAGCGGATAGTTCTGCTGAGCATTGGAAATTTTCGCTTTAATGCTGGCGTGAGTGTTTACGTTGCGAAGGTAGTCTAGGAAGAAACCAGGTACCCCGTACTTTTGTTGAACAGCCATCTTCAAACCGGACAAGTCTGGAATGTAGGGAGCAATCTTTTCATCTCCGGACGTTTCTGCTGGATACCAAATTTGCACCATCAGCTGTCTTTTGTCTACAGGATCTTTAGTCAGCTTTTCCTCCCTTTTAACATCTATCCAATGATAAGTGGCTGTTCCGATCGCGTAGGGACCGCTTGGCTTAGCTGTTTCAAAAACAGGCAGCAACACCGGAAGTCCAACCGTAATAACGACGTATAACGCTCCAAAAATAGCAGCGGTAACCTTTAAGGCACGATGGCGCAACCTGTATGTATGACTACGCAACTGCATGGCAGACCATAAAAGCAAAAGAAACGTTAGCACATAAGCAGGCACTATCTGCCATCGGAAATGCTCAACGGCAAACTGCAGAACTAAGAGAATTAGAGCTACTCCGCTTAACGCAACGAGCAACTTTTTTGCTTTTCCCCTTTTCCATAGGAGTATGACCAGTGTCAGTACATTGAGGCTGAGCAATAAGATTTCAAAGATTCTCATTGGACTTAGAGCACTCTCCTTATACTTCTGATTGTTTGGAACACAGTTTCTCTGCCACATACATTTGCAAATTTGGCTTCGAGAGATGGCTCGTTGCTTTATGTTGTGAAGATCTTGCTATAGCAGTATCTTTAGTAAAAAAAGTCCTTTTAAAACTGCACAACATTTTCAATATATTACCTAAATATTGACTATGAATGACATTATTTTAAAAAGAGTGTAAATTTTACATGTATAGCTAAATTTTCAACTGTGTGAAGCTACAAATACGCCATTAAAGACTGACTTAAAAGGTCCTTGAAAACGACTTTTTGAGCCATCCTCTACACAAATATAGTTATTTTGAACTAAATCTTACCATAGATTTTGAATTAAATTACTTCTCCTTTGTCAATAAAAAAACCGAAATCCCAACCTTTTCGTTTTGAAGGACGATCAATTTCTTAACTTGATAACGATATGGCAGCTTCAGAGTAAAACCCTGTTTTCCAATATATTTTTTAAACAAATATGTGACTTTGAATGCCCCAGCTGCACAAGCGAATCTTGAAAAGCTGCAAGCTCCTCTACCGATGCAGTTTGTACCTTTAGGAGATAATTAAATTCTCCACTTATACGAAATAAATCGGTTACTTCCCTTGCCTCTTTACAAAAATCAACTAATGCTTGACAATGTTCAGTCTTTAATAGAATAAAAGAGGTCGTACCTCGGTTTAGCTCGCGCAAATTAAATACTGTACTATATTCGGAAATAATCTTTTTATCTTCCAGCTTTAAAATCCTTTCTTTAACGGAAGGTTGAGACATAGAGATTTGTTTACTTATTTCCGAAATAGGCATTCGCGCATTATGCTGAAGTAATTCCATAATCTTTTTATCAATGTCATCGATTTGATTAATCATATTCAGTATCCTCCCAAGTTCTATAAAAATAGGCTTTTTTCGTATAGATTGTTGTTATGTAACCCGCAGCCTGAATCCACTTCGCTTTCCGCGGACGAGTGCCGAGCCTCCTCGTCGCTATGCTCCTGTGGGGTCTCGTCTTTCTCGCTTTTCCCGCAGGAGTCTACGTGTATTCAGTCTGCTCAGTGCTTCAACCATGTTTATTGTTTTATTCAAAAACAACAAACTTTTAGAAAACAACCAAAAAATAAGATAATTATGATAAATAAACTTATATTTAATAAGTATTTTATCATTATCTCCTCATATTTCGTATGTATTTCGCTGATTAATATTACTATAATGAAAACAACTTATTTATAAGGGGAGAATCTATATGAGTGTAAACGGACTTGCCCATATTGCTATCCAAGCGAAAAATTACAAAACAACTATCGATTTTTATACTAAAGCCTTAGGATTTAAAGTAGGTCATCATTGGAGTCTACCTTCCTTTCAGATCAAAGAGGCTGCCATGCTTGTTTCACCTGACCAAAGAAGCTGCATTGAAATATTTGACAGCGAAGCGGTTATCCCTGCTCAAGGAAAAAAAGCCTTATCGGAAGAAGATATTGCTTACGGAGCGTTATTACATGTCGCATTTTATGTGGATAATGCAGAGGAAATGTATCAAAAAGCCCTTGCTCATGGAGCAAAGGCATATATTGAACCGAATCAACTTTCCCTTGGCGAACCACCTCTTGTGGTAAAAAATGCTTTAGTGTACAGTCCTAATGGAGAAGTTATCGAATTTATGGAAGATATCGATTTTAATATGCTATTTAATAAACATAAATGGAAACAATCATAAATGGCCAAAATAATGTGACACTTTTATTAAGAAAGCAATTTTATCTCTTCTAGGCCATTAATATGTTCACATGCTGGAGTAATTTTTGTAATAATTTTATCTTTAAAAATATGTTTTAGCTCGCATTTCTTTTGTTTAGCTAATGTTAATTGATTTTTATCAGAGAAGAAAATCAATGATTGATTTTTAAATTGCTGACCTTTTCTAGTTGTTGGGTCATGTAAGTCAAAAAATAATTCTAATAATTCATTATAGGATACTTTCCAGGGATTAAACCATATTTCTACTACATCTAGATTTGTCCCGCTTAGATGTCCTATTCGAACATTTTCAATACCACGAGAACCTGTAATAAAAGCTTTTTGACTAAAAAACTCGCTTGCACCAAACACTGCTCTTTCCATATAATTTCGCTCCTCCTGAGCGATAAGCCTCTATCCATTTAAAAAACCTCTCTTTGTTTAAAGAGAGGTTCGTATTATTACATACTTTCCTCTCATCTTTCAAAGGTTAACACCTTTGCAGGAATTAGCACCGTTCAAGACAATATTTTGACTTGATGGTTGCCGGGTTTCATAGGGCCTGTCCCTCTACCACTCTGGATAAGAAGTTATCGCTATTTATTTTTGTTTAATTACTTTATTGTTACTGATACTATCATTCTATTATCTAAAATTCAAGTATTATTTTGAAAATAATTGAATTTATCTATTATTCTTTTTCAACAATTCTTACTTCCGAATATGGCAATTTAGTAAAATAACAATAATTTCACTGTAAATGTAACAACTTTATTAATTTATCTTTTATATGAACATTGAAACCTAAGAGAACCGATTCTCATAGCGTAAGGCTGTTTTCGTATAGATTGTTGCTTTTAGTCTCACAGCCTGAATACACTTCGTCCGTTTAGCGAGCGTCGAGCCTCCTCGTCGCATACGCTCCTGTGGGTCTCGTCTTTCTTGCATTCCCACAGGAGTCTACGTGTATTCCGTCTGCTGAGTACTTCGTCTCCAATTTTTCATGTGAAAAACAACAAACTTTGAGAAAACAGCCTAGCGTAAAAACAAATGAAAAATCGGATTTTCGTCTTACTTAAACAGAATTTCCAGATTATAAATGAGATCCGCCTGTAGCGTCGAGCATTTGTGCTGTAACCCATCGACCATCAGAGGATGCAAGAAACGCAACAATGTCTGCAATATCTGAGGGTTCCCCAACTCGTCCTAGTGCAGATATTTCCGTTGCATGTTTTTGTCCTTCAGGAGTATAGAGCCATGAAGCGTTGACGTCTGTATCGACGATGCCAGGAAGAACTGCATTCACGGTAATCCCTCTTGGTCCAAGCAGCTTTGCAAGATGGAGAGTGAACGTATTGATTGCTCCTTTTGTAAGGTTATAAACCATAATATGTGGATAGGCAATCCGCGTCACACCAGACGATATATTGATAATCCGTCCCTCATCGCGTAGACGGGATAATGATTTCTGAACAAGAAAAAACGGTGCTTTCACATTGACAGCAAATATCTCGTCAAAAGAATCCTCTGTTGTTTCTTCCAACGTTTTTGAAGTACCGATTCCAGCATTGTTAATCAAAATATCAAATTGGTTGCTGCCAGTTCGTTGATTGAGTTGCTTATCCAGCGATTGAATCAATTCTTCAACACTTGCAATCGAGTTAAGACTTGCACCTATAGCAAATGCTTGACCCCCATTTGCTTTAATTGTACTAACAACTTCCTCCGCTGCGGCAAAGCGACTACCATAATGGACCGCAATCAGCGCTCCTTCTTCCGCCAATCGTAATGCAATTCCTCGACCGATTCCTCGACTTCCACCTGTCACTAATGCAATTTTTCCTACTAAACGATTCATTTTTTTCACTCCTTGTTGATTGATTGATTTGACTTTACACCTTCAACCATAGGGGAGAGTCAACATACATAACAAAAAAATCTTTCATTATCCCATTCGAAATGGAATGATGAAAGATTTTTTTGTTTTTTAAATATTTTCAACAGGGATAAGCAATTCAGCCATTCGAAGTTTCCCATACAGATCTTTATCCACTGTTAGATAAATTTCTCGGATTGGTTCCGTATTGCTGGGTCGAAATCCATTAGATGATATCCATGCTGCCAACTCAGATAAGGCTGGACAAGAAGAATGATACGGATCACAATGGTGCACAAGTGAGGCAGCTTTTTTTAACTCAGGCCAGACGTGAATTTTCACTCGATTACTACTTGGAATTTCTTTTGTAATGGGTAAAGCGACCTCTACATCGATCGCATCATCTTCGAGTTCACTATTATGCCATTGAATACTCAATGGCCGATTTTCGTCCTCACCATGCAGACGTACATATTGTCTGATTTCGTCCAATAGCAGACATAGGTGTGTACGTGGGATAATATCTCGAATCGAAGCAACAAATTGAGACTTTACATCCCGTAGAACGATTGAATAAGTCGAAGATAAATTGTTCAAATCTCCAACACGCTCTAGTCCTGAATTAATTTCCTTTAACTGACGCTGTGCTTCCTCAATTGTATGTTGAAGCTCCAATTGTTTTATGATCAAAGATTTTTTAACATCCTCAGGCAATGCATCTTCCGCTAATAATAACTTGATCTCCTCTAGTGTAAATCCCTGTTTTTTTAAAGCGATGATACGTTGTATGGTCAACAGTTGTTCCGCCGAATAATATCGATAACCAGAAAATTTATCAGTTGTAGATGGTTTTAACAAACCTCGTTTATCATAATAACGCAGTGTTTTGATTGACACTTTACTTAGTTTAGAAAATTCGCCGATTTTAAACATTCTTCAAAGCCCCCTCTAATACCAGTGCTCACCCTTTTTTAATCTATTTCTCAACTTCAAATCTTCTTCTTTTGAACATAAAAACACCCTTTTAGATAATCATACCTAAAAGGGTGAAACATGGCGACTTTCTTTAAAGCTGCTTCTCTTTTTTATAAACGTATTAACTTTATCTCTATTATTATGAAATGTATACGTTAACAGATACTATACCTTCATTTTTCATTCAGTATTATGTTTAGCGCTGCAGCCGCTTTAGGCCATCCAACGTAAAAGGCCATATGTGTGATCAAAGCAATTATTTCCTTTTCGTTCAGTCCATTCTTTTCAGCCAATTGCAGATGAAATGGTAGTTGCTCCGTATTGCCAATACTAATTAGAGCAGAAAGTGTAATTAAACTTCTTTCTTTTGATGTTAAAGTAGGCTCTCTCCATACTTTTTCGAATAATATATTTTCACTATAATCAACAAAATCGGTAGCATTATCTCTCATTTTCTTTGGTATATTTAATTCAATACGATCATTCACTATTCTTTTTCCTCCTTCTTATTAACCATTTGTGCTATTCCTTGACCAAATGACCAGTTTTCAGCAGATGTCTCGTTTAATGTAATAAAAATATCAGTTGTAGAGATGTTTAAATGATGATAAAAAGCTTTCGCGATGGATTGATACAAGTTCCTCTTCTGAATTATTGTTCTTCCAGGTGCACATGTAATGGAAACATGTATCAAATGATCTGTTCTTTTTTTCTCTCCTTCTAACAGATAATGCGGGTCGTAAAAAAATTGATTAGATGGGTAGGGTAAACACATGTGAAAGTAATCGTTTTCTGGAATGTGAAAATGTTCAATTAATGAATGATGAATACTATTGCTTATTATTTTTAACCCTTCTTTATTCCATTGCCTTTCTGGATAATAAACATGAACAAACGGCATCTATTCACTCCCTTTCTTATAACTTTATTGTACTTCCGTGATTTTGATTTGTATAATTGAAAAAATATTATATAATTATCAAAAAAACCGATAGAGATTAGGTGTAAAAATGGAAATAAAAGAGTTAAATACTTTTAAAATGATTGTAGAAGAAGGTACTTTTTCACTTGCGGCAAAAAAATTAAACTATGCTCAGTCAACCGTAACTACACATATAAAAAAACTAGAAAATGAACTTGGTTTTCTTTTGTTTGAACGAGGGTGGGATGCCAGGTTAACAGATGAAGGTACTTTATTTGCAGAGGAAGTAGATAATTTGTTAATGCATTGGGATTATTCAATATCTCAAGCGCAGCGTATAAGCAATGAGGAGAAAGGAACATTAAGAATAGGACTAACAGAATCTGTTGCAGAAAAATTAATTCCGTCTATATTAAACTTTTTAAACAATGAGAAGCCTTATATACATTGTGATTTTGTTGTTGGAAACACAGCCCTTTTATCACAAATATTAGATCAAAATAAACTTGATTTTGCTGTTTGTGGAAACAACAAAAATAGTTCTAATGTTAAATTTACTACCCTTTTCAAAGAACAAATCGAATTTATCGTCAATAATCCTCATCATCCAATTTTGAAAAAGGAGTCAGTTGAAATATCTGATATTATTGATTACCCCATTTTGATTGGAGAGAATAGTTGTTATTATAATCAATCTGTGAATGCTTTCTTATCAGAAAACAATTTATCCTTTAAAAGAGTCTACAATTGTAGTGCACTCCATCTTATTCCACAAATGGTTTTTGAGAATGCAATAGGCATCATCCCTAAGGGAACTAACTTAAAACAAAGTAATATATCATTTAAGGTTAAGGGATTTAATCCCGAAATACCTATAGGATTATTAATTTCTTCTAAAAAAAGAAACTATTTAAGCCAGACAAAACAACAGCTTATGAAATTGATTGAATCGTTGTTATAATTTTTCGATTTCTATTTATCAAAATAAATAAGATCAAAAGTCTTTATAAATAAGATTAATAAAAAGAAATAGTTAATCTATTATTAGCAATGAACAAAAAACCTCTATTTTGAAATAAGCGTTTTTTATTGAATATATCTCTGGGTAAGGATCGATATTATCAGTTGAATACTTAATGAGGATCTATAAATTAGCGATCGAGCACAAAGGCAATTATAATCCGGTATCGATTCTACGACTGCGAACTGCTCTTTTTTTCAGTTTATTGACCATGGACACCTGGATAACCATCATCGCAAGTACTGTGAAAAAGGTTACAATGTACATGGAAAAAATCCAGATATTTTTCGTGTCTGTGCCGCCCATCATTCCATGGGAAAACGCAAGCAGGTAAAGAATATAAGCCGAAAGATGAAAGGTGCGCCAAAGTTTAACAGACATTTTTTTCTTCAGATCGGTCGTAATTAACAAACAGCAGTCCGTAGAGTGTAATGGTGCCGAGCCCGTAAAGAAACGGTTCTTTCGGAGCAGTAAACGGAATAAGCAGCTGTGTCCAGGAAAAAGTTACATAGGCATCAATAACAAGCAGCATCGGGTGAAGTGCCCCTATAAAAACACCGCACGTATTAGCGAAAAAATGGAGGGACATAATATGGGAACGTTGCTTTTGTTTCCCCTTCCAGATGGGCATTCCATAAAATATCCCGAGACAAATGCCGAAAAAAAGCAGGAGATACGCAGTAATTCCAAGCGTTCTCGTAATCAGCCATGTCGGAACGGCTGCAAGCGGTGATCCAGACCGGCGAATCACTTCAATAAAAGCAGCATAAATGAGAATCAAAACGATGCCAATGACCCATTTTAACCGTTTATGTTTTTGCTCTATAATGAAACACCCCTTTCATCTAATGGTATGGTAATTTGTTCTACCAACTCTGCTTTATGGCAAAATTGATCAAGGTTTGCAGATGCAAATACTCGCCCCTGTCTATTAACAAAAATATAAGCAAGATCCGGTCTGTGTGAGGTTAACCAGTCAGGCCCATTTTTGCAGCCAATGATGATAAAGCACTTGGCATAAATCTCACAAGGAAGAAGTGTCCGGCCAATTACCGTCACCTGCAGACAATCCGATTGTACAGGAAGACCGGTACGCGGATCGATAATATGATGCATGTTGTGGCCATTTAGTTTCCAGCTTCGTTTTATGATGCTGCTTGTCGCAGCACAAGTCCAGTCATTCAGCCATAGTTTTGCAATGTTTTCATTATCCGAAAAAGGATGTGAGACACCGATCAGCCAAGGTTCTCCGGATGACTGCCATGACATAAGGTCACCCCCAGCATCAATTAGTCCCTTTGCTCGTCCTCTTTTTATCAACGATTCGGCAATTTGCTGTACACTCCAACCTTTGGCAATCCCTCCGAAATCAAGTAAATTAGCCGGATTGATTTTTACTGTGCGGTGATCAAGATCAAACACGATTGGATGTTTCGTATCAGTGGAGGGAAACGGTTGATTATGCGGCTCGACATTATCCCGGTTTATTTTTTCAAAGGATTCCCGGTAGCCTGATTGTTCGAGTTCATTTCTCAGAAAAGGTGTGAAAATGCCGCCTGTTTCATTAAAATAATAGAGCGATTCATAGAAAAGCTGGGCGAAAAGCTGCGATACCTTCGTTTCTTTATCTGCATTCCTGTTAACTAGACAAAGCTCACTTCCAGGTAGAAAGCGCGAAAATTTTTCTTCGACGGTTGTGAGCCATTGAAACACTTCTTGTGCATCGGCAGCACTGAGTCCCGCTGTAAGAATATCCGTATTCATCGCTTTGCTTTTATAAATTTCCATTTTTACGACCCTCTAGTATTGGTGATGGTTTCCTGTTCGACAGATGCAATACTTTTTCCAGGTGCAAATCCGGCACTTACACTTTCAAGAAGCGTGCCTTCAGATTTAGCATTTTCCGGTATGTATTCAGCAGTGGCATCCTTCTGGTTTTGCTCACTTCCAACAGAAATTTCACCGCTATAAATGACACGGTTCTCCCAAAGAATATTTCCTTCTATTTTATACACATAAGTTCCCGGCTGAACAGGCTGACCGGAAGCATCCGTACAGTCCCAATAAACGACATGCATACCTGTCTCCTGCTCTGGAAGACTGACCCTCTGTATTTCTTCTTCTGATGCATTCTCCAAATTAGCGGCCTCGCGCCATTCCGGGTGGCTCTCTGGTCTTTTTTTATAGCCGCCGTTCGCAGTAAAACTTGATGCTCGCAAAGTTTTAATATAGTTTCCATTATTGTCTTCAATCCATATCGCGATCTGGTTGCTGGCAAGTCTGTTAAGATGATAGAGTTGGTAGTGGATATCAACAAGGCCTAGTGTAGTTACTTCCGGATTGATTGATACTCCGGAAGAAGCGGTATTAGAAGCGGTGCTAGAATTAGGTTGGGAAGCAGAAAAAGGATTATCTGCTTGGGCAAAATGGGACATACCTGAAATGATGATAACACCTGTACCGAGCGTTCCGACAACAGGTATTAATACTTTTTTAATATCTTTCATAAGTATCACTCCAACCAATGCTTTAAGAAAGCAATTTTTATAGGAAGATGTGAAAATAAATATTGTGCTTCATTCATTATACTGCTAGCGTAAATTTTTTTCAAAAGAAAAACTGAATTGCGCAAATTTTCTTATCATGTGGGAAAATAGCATTTTGGCGAATTATCATCATCCTTTTCCAACACATGCAATCATTAATGTATCAGGCTTTCCCTTGCATTTAATCAATCGTTTGTTTAAACAACATGCCAACGATTCGCCTAATAGGCAGACACCATTTTAAAGTATTGAATAACTAATCGTATAAAAAGTGTTACTATCCTACATTAATGTGCGTACTTTTAAAATTACTTCCAAATGTATAAGATTTATTTGTAACATTTTATTCTATAAAAATACGAGGTGAAAATGGATGAAAAAGGTAGCAATACTAGTGGGAGAAATGTATCATCAAGAAGAACTGCAGGTTCCTGCTGCAGCTATGCAAGAAATTGGATACGAGACAGTATTAATAGGAACGGAAGCAAACATAACTCTGCAAGGGGTTTATGGAGGCAGCATTAAAACGGATGTAGGAATTGATGAAGCAAATCCAGATGATTTTAATGCCCTTTTTATTCCTGGAGGATTCTCACCAGATATTTTGAGAGCTGATAATAGATTTGTGTCATTCGTTAAGAAAATTTCGTATTCAAACAAACCAATATTCGCCATTTGCCACGGACCACAACTGTTGATTACTGCTGAGGTTTTGCAAGGCAAAAACATTACAGGATATAAATCCATCCAGGTAGATTTACGTAATGCTGGTGCTACTGTTTTTGATGAACCTGCAGTAATCTGGAATGACTTGCTTGTTACAAGCAGAACGCCAGATGATCTACCTCAATTTACACAAGCTATTCTAAAAGTATTAAAAAAACAAACGGAGCTACAATTATCATAGTTTTTTCATTCAGATTATAAAAAGGATGTTTACAACCTATCGTAAACATCCTTTGTTTTTTCAATGGTTTCTTTTATTTAGGCTGTTTTCTAAATGTTTGTTGTTTTTTACGTAAAAAAATGAGAGAAAAGTATCCAGCAGACTGAATACACGTAGACTCCTGTGGGAATGCGAGAAAGACGAGACCCCACAGGAGCGTATGCGACGAGGAGGCTCGACGCTCGCTAAACGGACGAAGTGTATTCAGGCTGCGAGTTTAAAAGCAACAAACTATACGAAAACAGCCTTTATTTAATAATCTCCAATAGGAATACTTAAAAACTTTACAAAAGAGAAGGACATATTTCTATGAACGATAAATCCCTCTCTTTTTACATTTATATTTATACCGTTACAAGATCACGCTTTAAGGATTAAATAGCTTTTTGGATAGACAAAAGATGTTCAGATAACTTTTCATAATCTTGATTATTTATTGCTTTTTGTAAGCTAATAGCAGCCTCTTTCCATTTGTTCTTATCTTTCAATTTTTGAGCAGCAATGCAAGCAGTATCAGCAGAAAGCAGACGCTGAGCCCATCCAACTAGGGGGTGAGAACGATCAATAGGCATAACAGCAATATGATCTAATTCTTGAATAGTATTAGCTAATTCATCTACTTTATCGTCTCTTAATTGTGTAAAGAGTAAATTACGCTTCTCATTATCTTCAGGTGTTATACTCGTTTCAAAGTACATGCGATCTAATCTACTTAACAGCATAGAGGCTTGTCCTTTCACGCTGTTCATCGCCTCTTCTCTAATTTCTATTATCTCAGAAATATTTTCTTCCTTAAAAGGACCATGATATCCAGTATCTTTATCCATGTATCGAAGAATTTGCGCTCCGCCTAATCCTATACCATCAGTACCTGTATAAATAACCTGCGGCAAGTGATGAAATCTAAAACCTGCGGAGAAATAGGTGAGCAATCCTTTTTCATGCGCCTTATGAACTAATGTCAAGGCTTCAGAAAAAGTCAGTTGTTCAATGACACATTTACTTGGATAAGTATTCGCTGTACCATCCCAGGTCACTTTATCAAATCCGCCTTCTTTAACTAATTCAATTCCTAACAATCCAATCTCAAAGCGATCTGTAATCAACTTTGGCTTACCATTATTCTCTTTCAGTGTTTTCTCACGATCGTCTAAAATAGGTGTATTAATATTGAAGGCAGCTGCAAGTGCCTGGGTATGTTGATTTCTCCGAATATTTCCTGCCATATATTTCATAAATTTAATCGCTTCAACTGCTGTCATACGTTCTATGGCCAATTTACACTCCGTTAAACCATCCATAAAAATAGCTGAGCATGCTGCAGCCCAAGTATGAATCGTTTTTACTGCAGATGGTTTAAAATCACTTTCAAAGATCGGCCTGCCTACATATGAGGAAGAGGGAGCATCTTTTCCAACACCCAATTTTACTTTTCCTATTATGTTAAAGTTAGGGATGCGATATGGCTCTACTGCTTCACGATCTTGATCGCTTCCTCTTTCAAGATGTTCAATATGAACAATAACACCTTTTAAAAACTTGTTGGATTTCAGCGTTCCATATAAGTGCCCAATTCCAGGATCTGTAATAGAAGCGTATGTTTGAATATCGCGGAAACCTGAGTTCCCCCACGGAATGATTGATCCATCGTATCGATGGCCTTTCGATAATAATTCATAAGCTAAACGAATCGCAATTCTTTCCTCACAAGTCGGCAATCGTTCTTGCTTTCTTAAATCTGCTAAAAGCTCACTAATTACATTTAAATAATCAGACTTTGTTAATTTTTCTGTTTCAGTGAAATCAGAATTTTCGCCTTGTAATTGTAATTGTATACGCAGATAATAAACATCATCTTCTACATATAACTTACAAGTGTTATATGCACTATCCTCCCATGATCCTAAATAAAGGTTTACTATCGAAAAAATTTGATTGTAATGATCTAATAACTGATTAGAAGCTGTTGTTAATTCTAATAATTTATTTAATTCAGGAATAAGGAGCGTTTTAAATCCTTTTAAATCTGGGAATTCCTGAACTAATAACTCAAGTTCACTTTGAATCCGTTCAAATAATTCATTAAGATTATAAAATTCACCAATATCATAAGGTATAGTTTTTACAAATTCGTCATCTGTTGGAGATTGCTCTTTTATTTTTTTTATTCTAAGTTCTTCCATAGCATCCAATAGTTCAGTAAAAATAGCTCGTTTAAAGGTGCCCTCATGAAAGCCTAAATACCCATGTTTTAAAGAAGAAATACTTAATATAGGGTTGAGAATAGTTTTTGTTGTAGCCATAAATCCAACCTCCAGATTTTTGAATTATTTAAATATTCAGGTGTTTAGTGAAACAAAAATCTTGCAACAGCGTATTGAAAGTAATAAAATAAAACTAACACAATAAAAGAAAACGCTTCCATTTGTCGTTGTCTCTCATGCGGCCAAACATTCAGAGATAACGGCATAACCAACTATTCTTTCATTAAACCTCTAAAAAATTTTATCCCTCCTTATTATATTTTTCGCCTTCCTTGCATTACCTAATTGGAATTTTTTATTTAATCAGGTAATGTATACCTATTATATTATTATTAAATTTTTTTGAGAAGTAGTTACATTCTCTTATGATAACCACATGCATTATACATAGTTACCTATTAGTAAGTTGGAAACAGTAGAAAGATGGATACGTCAATTAATCGCTTCCTGCTCATCTATATATTATACTTTTACATGAAGTGCTTATTTAACATTAAACAAAATTATAGGCTGTTTTCTCAAAGTTTGTTGTTTTTTACATAAAATTATATTTGGAAAAGCGTTTCTTAGCAGCCAGAATACACGTAGACTCCTGTGGGAATGCGAGAAAGACGAGACCCCGCAGGAGCGTATGCGACGAGCGACGAGGAGGCTCGACGCTCGCCCACGGAAAGCGAAGTGTATTCTGGCTGCGGGTTAAATAACAACAATCTATACGAAAACAGCCAAATTATATTACGTAGTTTTTAAAAAGCTGCCGTAATTGAATGCTAATTAATAGAGTATTCGTTAATAAGAAACGAATACTCTATTAAAGCTCTCCCATTTTTTGTTTAAAGATGTAAAGACTAGTAACTTTATTTAGTTTTCCAAATGCATATAAATTCTTTTTATGAAAAATTCTTCAAGATAAATTCAAGAATATAATTTTAGGATTTTTTTGTTGTTTTGTTAATAGGAGGGATTTTATGGACGATGAGAAAAAAAGCATTGATTTACTAAGTGTAGAAAATAAGTGCCCAATCAACAGTGTATTAGAAGTAATTGGAGGGAAATGGAATTATAAGGTTATTTTATGTTTAAGTAATGGATGCAAGAGATTCAATGAATTATTAAGATGTCTTGATGGTATAAGTGCGAAGACATTAACTTGTTGTTTAAAAAGATTAGAAAAAAAGAACATCATTAAGAAAACTATTTACCCTGTTGTACCTATGCATGTGGAATATAAATTAACTAAAAAAGGTAATGAATTGCAAAAAATTTTTGAAGAGATGCGAAAATTAGGAAAAGAATGGGACGATTAATCACTAATTATATAGTTATCATGTACCAATACAATAGCTTAAATTTCGACATAGAGGTTAAACAAGTATGAGAGTACCTACAAGACAACAGCTTATCCTCTATGTCCATTTGAAATGAAAATGCTAAAAATACATGGGGTGCATACACCATTGTCTATCATTATAAAAAAGAACTATATGATCATAATATAACTATCTCTTAATCTTTTAATAGGATGTTACTAAACGACGTTTCTTATTATTTTGCTTCCATTTTTTTAACTGATTTTTTATAATTTTCCCCCCAATCTCTCATTAACAAAATAATAGGCTCCAGAGTTTTTCCAAACTCGGTTAGTGAATATTCAACTTTAGGTGGAACTTCGGGATATACTTTTCGTTGAATAACACCGTCTTTTTCTAGCTCCCTTAATTGAAGTGTCAACATTCTTTGTGTAACACCCGGCATTAAATTTCTCAACTCATTAAATCTCTTTTTGCCTTCGATAAGGTAAAACAAAATGACCCCTTTCCATTTGCCGCCTATGACATCTAGAGTTGATTCTACTGGGCAGCCTTCTGGACAGCCATATCCACTTTTCCTGTTTCTCATCGTTTAGTACACCTCACTATAAAGATTGTTATTCCCTAAAATATAAATAACATAAATGGTACCATAATACAATAATGTGCCTACTTACCAGTTCTTTTATCCCTCTCTATAATAATAACTGTAACTCAATTATTAGGAGGAAGATAAAAATGAAAGCGATAGGATTATACAAATATTTACCAATCAATCATAAGGAAAGCCTTCTTGATGTAGATTTGGAGAAACCAGTACCTACCCAAAGTGATTTACTTGTTAAAATTAAAGCTATTTCCATTAATCCTGTTGACGTTAAGGTTCGTGCACCAAAAGATAAACAGGAAGAGACACCTAAAATTCTTGGATGGGATGCTTGTGGTGTAGTGGAAGCGGTAGGACCAGACTGCACTTTATTTAAAGTTGGAGATGAAGTTTATTATGCAGGGAGTATTACAAGACCTGGTACATATAGCGAATACCATTTAGTAAACGAAAAAATTGTCGGTAAAAAACCTCAATCATTAAATGATGCCGAGGCAGCTGCACTGCCACTAACTGCTATCACAGCATGGGAAGGACTATTTGATCGCCTAGAAATTGATTTTAGTAATATAGAAGAAAATAAAAAGAAAACCATTCTTATTATTGGGGGAGCAGGTGGAGTCGGATCGATCGCTATTCAATTAGCCAAATTAGCAGGTCTAACTGTTATTGCAACTGCTTCTAGGGAAGAAAGCATAAAATGGGTAGAAGAGCTTGGAGCAGATTATGTAGTAAATCACCACCAACCATTCCTTCCACAATTACAATTAATTAATTTTAATGATGTAGATTATATTTTCTGCCTTAATAATACTGATCAACATTGGAATAGCATGGGGGAAATCATTGTTCCACAAGGAAAAATTTGCTCTATAGTAGAAAATAGTGAACCTCTTGATCTCAATGTTTTAAAAAGTAAAAGCGCTACATTTGTGTGGGAATTTATGTTTACTCGTTCCATGTATCATACTTCCGATATGATTAAGCAGCATGAACTTTTAGAAAAGGTTGGCAAATTAATTGATGAAGGTAAAGTTCGTACCACTTTAAAAGAGGTTTTATCCCCTATTAATACAGATAACTTAAGAAAAGCACATGAGATGGTAGAAACAGGGAACATGATTGGCAAGATTGTATTAGAAAAATTCTAGTTTTCTAAGTTCTTTTTAAACATAGTGCCATCTCTAATTCTAGCATCTTAAATATAAGCTATTCTTAGTATCAAGATATTAGCCAATTAAAATGTATTTGTTATGCTAAAGAGGAAAAGTCTATTGAAATACACAAGCAACTCATTCAAATCAATTTTTAGATAATGAATCAAAAGCTTTAATAGAGCCTATACACATTGAGAAGTATTTCAGCTAAACCCGTGTATATCAGCCTTGAAAAGCCACAGTCAAAAATTTTGCAGCTGTGGCTTTCTTAATCATTGTATTTGTTAGGAGAGAATTGATTTTGGATAAAAGACAGATTATTACAGGAACTATACTGTGTTTCATTACTGTTCTTTCTTGGGGAGGACAGTTTCCTATTATGCGAAATGCACTCGAACAAATTGATCCATTTTCTTTTACTGCTATGCGATATACATTAGCTTCCATCATTTTTGTGCTGCTCCTTGTCCTTATTGAAGGAAAACAAACATTAAATTTTGATGGGAAACTTAAAACTTTATGGATTTATGGTACGATCGGCTTTGTTGGTTTTAATTTCTTAATGTTTTCAGGTCAACAATTAGCAGGCAGTTCTGGCGCTTTATTAGCGTCTATTATTTTAGGATTGATGCCAATCATTAGTATATTTGTTATCTGGATTATGGAGAAAAAACGACCGCCTTTCTTTGTCATCGGGGTTGTCTTATTTTCATTATTTGGTACTCTGCTAGTCATTACAAAAGGAGACTTTAAAGCATTCTCTTCAAAAGGTAGTAGCTTATTACCCATTTTCTGTATGTTAATAGGGGTTACTTGTTGGGTTGTGTACACAATGGGAGCGAGAAAGTTTAATGATTGGTCTCCTTTACGTTATACAGCGTTAAGTTGTATTTTGGGTACATTTTCAATAAATATTATTGTAGCTTTTTTGTATATAATCGGATCCTTAACAGTGCCAGAGCTTTCTATCATTAAAAGCATTACTTTAGAATTAGGATATATGATTGTATTTGCTGGAGTTTTAGCTGTTTTTTGCTGGAATGCCGGCAATAAAGCACTAACACCTGCAAACGGAGTACTTTTTATTAATCTTGTTCCAATCACTACTATTGTCATTTCTGTTTTTCAAGGCTATCAAATAACAGGATTAGAACTATTAGGAACACTTATTATTATTAGTTCGCTTATCATGAACAATTTCTATCAAAGAAAAATTGTCCAAAAACCATTCGTAAAGCTTGATAGCCATCCATATAAACAATTAAAGTAAAAACATAGTAAAACAAATATATATACGCAAAAATGAAATGATCATTATTTATAGCTAAACGTTTTTTACCGTTAATTCTGTTTTACTAAAATTAATAACTTTAATTCTTTTAAATAATGAATGGCTATATTATTTACCTACCGCGTAGTGCAACTGAACGACACCACTGCCAAGGGGCTTGCAATCTAACAACTGGACATCCTTGTATTGGTAGTTGGATGTGTCAAGCAAAAGGTTGAGCCCCTTACCCTCCAATACAGGTACAACATTGAATATAATCTCGTCAACAAGTGCTTGCTCTAAAAATGCATTATGCAGATCGGCACCGCCTGAAAGGAGTACTGTTTTATAGCCTTTTTCCTGCAAGTAATTTAGGGCTTCTTGAGGCGATCCTACAATCTTAATGCCAGGAATTTTTTTAACACTCTTAGAAACTACAACTATATCAATATCGGTAAAATTGCCACTGCCACTTGCCTGAAATCCCTCAAATGTTTTACGTCCTACTATAAAGTTGCCTGCAGCTTTTGCATGTGCAGCAAAGTCGGCTAGTGCTTCTTTTTTAGGCGGGTGCTCAGCGCTTGACTGTGCATAGTTGCCATTTCCAGTCAATGTTGCCCAAAGAATTGTTTTCATCAATAACTCCTCCTAATTTACTTATATGGTTATAATAAATACACGTTGATCTTACAGAAAAACACTCTTTTTTAAGCATAACTTCCTTTATTTCTGAGAGGTTCTTTCAAAAATTCTTCGAATGGCTGCTGCAACTCGATCCGGCCGATCCTCTTGAACATAGTGGGAGGCATCACTTAAGGGCTCTGTTTCATTCAATTTAAGGTAGCTCTGCCATTTTTCCATTTCTTCATACGGAAAGCCTGCGCTATCTTTCGTTCCCCAAAGTATTTGCGCGGGTAAATCAGATAGCACTAGCAGTTTCGATTCAATTTCCGCGAGCCACGATCGCGCCTTCAGAATCTGTCTAGGGAAAATCCATGTCGGTATTCTTGATTTTGGTGTTGGAAACGGGTCGATATAGGCCTTTCTCAAGCTTTTCGTGACTTTTTCAGAATGGTAAATTCCGTGTGGAACAATGTTTTTGGCGAAGAAATTGCGCTGTGTCTGAAGCCAGTATCCGAGAGGCCATCCCCCCATTGCCAAAGAAAAGAGCTTCATTGGAAGAAGAGTCGCTGGCCATGCCCAGGTGTTCATAATGACAATGCCGCGTAAGTTTTCTCGATGCCGAACTGCGTAATTTACTCCGATGGGTCCGCCCCAATCCTGGACCACTAAAACAAAATCCTTTAGTTCCAAGCGATGGATTAAATCTGCGACCACATCCGATTGCTCTTGTGGCGTAAAACCATAGTGAGAAGGCGCTTTTGACATACCAAATCCAGGGTAATCCAAAGCAATAAGACGATAGTCGCTATGAAGCTCCTTAATGACATTTCGATAGAGGTACGACCACGTGGGATTCCCGTGAAGGAGAAGAACCGTCGGCCCTTGCCCTTCATCAATGTAGTGAATATATCCGTCACGATAAGGAAGCCAATGGTCCTTAAATGGATACTCCGATAAATCCACTTCAAATGGTCTTTTCATTTCCTCCTCCAAGTTTTTCACTCTCCTTTATTATTGATAAATATTTCCGTTTTTCAGCTAGATTTTGGTGCACTTACCTCTATCAAACTGAAAATAGTAATCCAACAGACATAACAGCAAATTTCCCACCTATTGATTCTGTTGATGGTGCTGAATCACAGCTTCTTCTCTCTTTGGCGAACCTGTTCGTTCATGTTGTACAGCATCTTTTTTAGCAGGGTAAGCATAAGCTCATATTCCTCGTCATCTATACCAACCCGGCTTTTTCGACTGATATCGTGCAATACTGCCGCTACTTTCGGCAAAACTTCTCTGCCTAATTCCGTCAAATAAAGTAGATGATAGCGGTTATCAGCAGGATTTGTTTCCCTTCGCACATACCCTTCTGCTTCCAGTTTTTTGATCGCCTTCGTCGTCGTTGTCTTGTCAATCAAAAGCTCCTCGCTTAACGCTTTTTGCGAAATCCCTTCTTTTTTCGCAATCGTCAACAAAAAGATATACTGCCCACTTCCAATTCGGAACGGCTGAAGCTGAGCTGTTATAAGGATTTGCAGATGACGGTATATAGCTGAAATATATTTCCCAGGCGGCGCCCCAGTGCCCATAGAGGGCCTATTCATATCGTTTTCCATAAAAACATCAACTCCAAATAAGATGTTATTGCAACTATTTATAGAATAATCCATATAGGATGCTATTGCAACTATTTATTTTAAAAAAACAAATGATTATATTTTTATATCATGATAGCATTCGGAATGTAGTAAAGATTAATACAGAAAGGAAAAAGAAAAATGAATATTAAGATTGAAGTTCTTCCAAAATATCGTATCGCATACGTGCAACAAGTTGGTCCATACGGTCCTGCCAACGTTCAACTAATGCAAAAGTTGAAGAAATGGGCTGCGGCAAAAAATCTACTCTCCAAAACATCAATAATCCTTGGAATTTCACATGACAACCCTGAAACAACTCTGCCTAATAACTGCCGCTATGATGCCGGCATCGTCATTTCAAACGATTATCAAATTGACGATTTCGTTGGCGAAAGCGAAATTTCCGGCGGAAAATATGCCATTTTCAAAGTCAAACACACAGCGGAAGACATTCAAAAAGCGTGGAGCGAAATTTTTTATACGCTGTCAAACTGTGGTTATCAGATTGACAGCCGGCCAATTTTTGAAAGATACATTAAAGAGATGGTTTCCAATCATTATTGCGAAATCTGCGTGCCCATAAAATAATTTTTTATTATTTGAATTATTTTCCAACTTATTAACCTTTGATTGAGCCTCAAAGCAAGAGCAATCTACTTCCATATAGGTTTGGATAAGTAATATACTGTTTTTGTATCGATAAAAAGAAAGGGAGAGTAGCAATGGGAAAACAAGTATATATTATCCATGGATACGGAGCTTCACCAGCCAATCATTGGTTCCCATGGTTAAAAGAAAAATTAATAGCAGATGATTATCAAGTTTTGGTTCTTCACATGCCAAATTCGTCTGACCCCAAGAAAGAAGAATGGTTGGAAACATTAGCTAATAAAATAAAAAATTTAGATAACAACACTTATTTTGTAACACATAGCTTAGGGTCTATCACACTATTGAACTATCTAGATCAATTAAATCCGCTACCTAGCTTTGGAGGCTTTATTCTTGTTTCTGGCTTTTCTGAACCATTATCATTCTTACCTTCTATAGATCCTTTTACAGTTAAAAAAGTGGATGATAAAAAAATAATTTCTGCAGCTAATTCACGTGCTGTTATTGCTGCAAAAGATGACGGTATTGTTCCTTTTCAATTAAGTCAAAATTTATCAAAACAATTGGATGCATCATTTTATCCTGTTGAAAAGGGCGGTCATTTTTTAGAAGATGATGGTTTCAATACTTTCCCATTGGTTTATGATATTTTAAAAAATATGATGAAAACTGTATAAATAATGAAGGTGTCACCTTTTTGTGACACCTTAAAACTAAAAATGTTCCTTAAACAATCTGGCCCGTTTGCAAGAAAAACTCTGCATTTCATACAGGATTTTTGATCAAACTTTTTTTAAAACGGCTCAACTTTTTATCAGTTCTAAATCCTCTTTTGATGTTATTCACCTTAAAAAGCGGATATAAGACTTTTGAACATTTAGTTTGACTGATTGAAATATGCAGCGGGATTGAATATTGAACTGGTGATCATTTGTTCTGGATCTTGAATATGCTGCCCATCGGTATATGACAATATTTCCTTGTCTATTTTTCTTAAGTCTTCCTCTATTAATTGGTATGATTGATTGTTCTGTTGTAGTTCCTGTAATTTACTTTGGAGCATCTGCCTAGTCTCCATTAATATATATAAATTTTCAACCTTTTCAATATAGGTTAATGGCTTTTGTTTCATTGAATTAACCTCCACAGTCAAACATTATAATCCAGCTCAATGGTTATTCGATTGTTTTTCTATCATTTCGTTCCTTTCTCCTCCATCTGAAAGCTCCTCAGAAAACTCATGATTTCTTTGTTTTTTTATATCTGGATTGTTGCTTTCATTTTCATTTAAATAGCTATTTTCACCTGGTGCGTATGAAATATTTTGAAGACTGAATTCATCCTGTCCTGAATATTTCATTTGATCCTCTTTTTTTATTTCTCTTTTATTTTTTCCGCTTTTGTTTTCTTTCATTTCATTTACACTCCTGCCAAATATAAATACTTTCCTTATTAATTTGTTCTTTCTTTTTCATCATATTCACAATGAGTTATATTTTAACTTAAAAATGAACCAAGAAAGTTCACCATATTTTTGAGCTAATTAAAATGATTAATGTGGAGAATAAAGTGACCCCCATTTCTTATGAAGTAAATGAGGATTATTATTGAATATTATCTCTTTTTTTAAAACGACTTTATTGTACTTAACAACGCAATGCAGTTGTTGTTGGATAAAAAAGACTCTTCCTACTAGAAGAACCATCTATTTTCTTATTTAATATTTCTAGGTAGTTATTACAATTATTTGCTACTTTCAACTTAGTTGTCCTTAGAATGTTTTTCTACAAAATCCAAGATTCTAGCATTAACTTCGTTAGAGAATTCACCGTTGATCGCGTGAGATGCATTTTTCCAGTTAACGATATCGATATCTTTAACATATTTTTCCCCAGTTTCAACTGCTTTTGCTGCATCGTGCATTGTACTTTTTTCAGCAATTAATGCAAGTACTGGAACATTGATATTTTTTAGTTCCTCTTTAGTAAATAAATCAGGAGCTGGTGTTTTAAGTTTATAATTACTCATACCCGACTCGATTAATTTAGAAATAGGCTCATCGTCATTTGCTTCTGCTTCTCCAGAGACATAACTTAACATTTTTTCTCTTATAAACTTAGGTACAATAGGGACCGATGCTGGAATAGATGCTAGAATCATCTTTACGGGCATTTGCGCAAAAACAAAGACAGGGTCCAATAAACTAGCCGAAGCAATATGCTCAGGATTATATCTGGCTAAATTCATTGTTGTCCAACCACCAACTGAGACACCTACGATGTGTACTTTTTCTAAACCTAATCCTTCAATCACTTCATTTAACCATTCTGCTTGTTGCTTTTGGTTTTCAATCATCTTTGTTTGTACACTCATTCCAGGTTCACCAAGTAAATCTATCGTATAGACAGGTCTTTCCTCTCTTAGTCCTTCTAAATTTGGTACCCACATTGGAGTAGATGCACCACGTCCAGGTAAGTAAGAGTATTGGTTCCTTATGTTTGTTTTCTTCTTTAGTAAAGTAATAAGCACGAACTGTGCCATATTTAGTTTTAATATCTTTGGTATCATTAGGCTTTGGAAGAAGTGCCATTGATTCATCGTAGGCAATTTGAAAGTCTTCCTTGCCTTTTTTAGATGTAAAGTGACCAAGCTTGTTATCATCCCTAAAAATAAGGAAATCTCCACTACATATTACAAAAATTGATAAAATAATTATCATAATTCTCTTCCTTCTCTTCATTTTAATTCCTCCTCTTATTGAAAAAAATAT
Source organism: Niallia yueguangensis (assembly GCF_052663115.1). Taxonomy (NCBI): domain Bacteria; kingdom Bacillati; phylum Bacillota; class Bacilli; order Caryophanales; family Bacillaceae; genus Niallia; species Niallia yueguangensis. Next base: position 33,691 of record NZ_JBQTCX010000005.1, on the reverse strand, counting down.
TGATGAGCTTTATCAATATAATCATCACAATAATTTATTAATAAATTATCTTCAGCATTTCATTTTGTTGATCAAAATACTTTCACTTTAATTTAGTAAATTATTACAATCTTTCCTTTTAGTACAAGTAATCCAATCCAGTCAAATTATGTCCTATAGTGGCCCCAGTAATATTGCCAATAAACTTACTAAGAAGTAAGTTTATTTCAATTACTCACCTCCTAAATTGATTAAATCACACGACGTAACGTCACGTGCAAGGGTAAATTATATTTCTATTTTTATCCATCTCCTTACTCCATCTCTTACCCCATATTCTTAAAAGCTGGAAAAGTAATCATCTTTTGTTGAAACTATTATGGAGCTGCTACACAAAAAAAAAGCGTTCCTTCATATTGAAGAACGCTCAAATTCACAATTAGTGTAATAAAGACTTCAACTGAGACTTTAATTAAACATTGCGTTAGTAGAATAAGAGAATGATTTTTTACGCAAAATAAAAACCCCTAATACTTAATAGCATTAGAGGTTACCTTATAGTCTTAGTAAAGAACTTTTTTATCCATTTACTGTTTAATGACAATCTTTTGTAGCTTTAAAATAAAGTTTGATCATTTTCTACCTTTGATCTTAAACAATATCTGCGGAAGACTTCCTTATTTTTATTTAGCGAATTCCTTTTCAGGCAACCCCAATATGTCTGTATTTTTAGGTATATAGCCAAGTAGACGTAGCATTGCTACAATTTGCCCTTTATGATGCGATTCATGAGTAATTGAATGGATTAGTAATTGATGTGGCGTTTTTCTTACAAACCCACTGCCTGCTTTCCAAGAAGGCTCTTTTTCGATAAACTCATCAAATTTGTTTTTGAATTGTTCAAGTACACTCTCTACATATACATCAGCTTGTTGAAAATAGCGTTGAATATCATCTATCTTCATATTATTAATTACTTCCTTCGTAAATAATGGTGATGATGTTTCTGAAAGTACAAAAGAGCCTAGCCAAGCATGATAGCAACCTGCCACAAGAACTAAAGAATCTCTAATACTCAGAAAACCAAATTCAAACTCTTTAGTAAAGTCATCTTCATTCAATTCTCTACACTGGTCTAATAAAATCTGACGTGTTTGTTTTACCCATTCATATTCTAGCTTTTCCATAGCATCCTCCCACCCCTTAGATATAAAGGGAAATTTTTCTTTTTACTATACACCAAGTTACAATTTCATTTTACCTAATTAGTTTTTTTATTGAGCTACCCTAAAGGTTAATAACACTCCTTCACAATCCCTTCCTACTTTAGCAAAATATTCTTCATTCGTTATGCTACAATCTGGCCCGTTTACTGAAAAAAAATTCCTGCATATCAATACAGGAATTTTAACCAAACTTTATTATAAATTATCGAACTTTTTTACAAATTATCAGACTTTATTTTAAATTAACAAAATTTGTCGTTTGGAATAAAGTTTGATCAAAAATGTTCGACAAACCCATATCTTGCGGAAAAATAAAAAAATCCATTTTGAAAAAAGATTGATCAAAATGGATTCTTATCCAGTAGATTTAAGTTTAGTTTTTATAAAAAAGTTTGATCATTTCTGTGATCCTTCCTCCATTAAAGCGCCCGATTGTTGAAAGATTAAAATCATTTAATGATGGAATAAACGGACTCCTGAGAAGGCCATTACTATACCATATTCGTTTGCCGCATCAATTACTTCCTTATCACGGAATGATCCGCCAGTTTGTGAGATATATTTGACGCCTACTTGTACAGCACAATCAATATTATCTCTGAAAGGTAAAAACGCATCAGAAGAAAAAGATACATTTTTAAGTCCATTTAGGTATTCTCGTTTTTCATCTCGAGTAAGCCTATGTGGAATTTCCTCAAAACACTCTTCCCAAGCTTTCCTTTCTGGCATTGTGAGATCATCCGTAAGCCACATATCGATTGCATTATTTTGTACAGTACGTGAAATACTGTCACGGAATTTCATCGTCAGAGCTATTGGGTGCTGCCTTAAGTACCAGTTTTCTGCTTTTGTTGCAGCTAGTCTCGTACAATGAATGCGAGATTGTTGTCCTGCTCCTACCCCAATCGTCTGTCCATCTTTTGCAAAACATACAGAATTGGAGTGCGTATACTTTAGTGTTATTGCAGAAACTAATAGATCCCTCTTTGCTGAATTGGGCAAAAATTTGTTTTCAGTCACTATATTGTTTAATATCTTTTCAGTTATTAGCACATTGTTTCTTTCCTGAACAAGGTTAACCCCAAATAAAGTTCTTTCCTCTAATGGCTCAGGCTCATAATCCGGATCAATCTCAATAATTAGATACTTTCCATTTTTCTTGGACTTTAGCATTTCCAAGGCATCCTCATCATATCCTGGTGCTACAACCATATCAGAGACTTCTCTTTTTAAAATTTTTGAAACAGAAAGATCCACGTTATCACTCAGAGCAGCACAATCACCAAATGAAGACATTCGATCTGTTCCTCTTGCCCTGGCATAAGCAATAGCAAGTGGAGATAATTCCAAATCATCTACAAAATAAGACCTAGCCAGTTCATTACTTAATGGATTATACACTGCTGCCCCCGAAGGACTTACGTGTTTAAAAGAAGCAGCTGCTGGTTCTCCTATTGCTAACTTAAGTTCTCTTACAAGTTGATAAGAGTTAAAAGCATCAAGTAAGTTGATATAGCTTGGCTCTCCATTAAGAATTTTAAAAGGTAATTTTTCAAAGGATTTAACCTTGGCATTTCCTTGATGAGGATTAATGCCATACCGTATTGTTACTTCTTCCATCTACACATTCACCCTTCCATATAAATAAAAAAAGCGTTTGATTCATTCAAACACTTTGCCCAGGCGAACGGCTTATATACCAATGTGTTCCCTCGTGGTTATCCACGTTTAATCGCCAGTACACATTGTAATGTTACTCATGTAAATTTTACCAAAACACCCTTCTACCTACAAGAAAATAATGCTTTTACTTCAAGTTTCGAGAGGTTTAAATTAATAACCTTATCGAATTTAATAATCTCTTAGCTATAGTAAAAACCCTCACAATATACCGATTTTCTTTAAATGTGTTATTCCAGAAAATGGCCCGTTTGCTGAATAAAAAAAATCCTGCAATACAGGATTTTTGATCAAACATTTACAGGTTTATAATCCGAGCTTATCCCAGCCCCTCGTCCCTCTTTAATCCATTTATCAACTTTAGATTTTCTCGTTCTTTTGGACATAAAAACACCCCTTTAGACAATCATATCCAAAGGGGTGAAACGGTTTAACTTTTTTATAAACGGTTCAACTTTATTTCAAATCTAAAAAATTGTAGCTTTATAAATAAGATTGATCAAAAATAATCTATAAACGTTGATTTATTAACCTTCATAATATTAGTTTTTGAAAAAAAGATTGATCAAAACTTTAGGTTAGCTATATTTTAGAACACGCATTTTAAAATAAAGTTTGATCAAAAATGTTATAGAAACCTTGATTTATCAATATCCTCATAAAAAAAAGATTGTATTTTAATCAAACTTTTTTACAAACGGTTAAACTTTATTTCAAATCAACAATCTTATTCAACAAACGCCCCCTTTACTTTAAGTGCATTTTTTCACAAATTAGTACCTTTTTGTAGTAGTTCTTTTATTAAAGGAATGCTGAAGCGTTTGTCACATACAAAGACAGTTACCTTATTGGCAACTGCTTTGTAAGGAAAGCATATTAATGTGTAAAAAAGAGTTTTTCCGCTCACTTAAATTCTAGATTCGAAAGCTAATATAACTTTACCTTGTGAGTGTCCTGAAGATACTTTTTTAACGCTTCGTTAATATCAGTAAATTTATATATTGAGTCTATAAAAGACTTAATATTTTCTTTTTCAATAAGTGTTGTGATTTTTTGTAATTGGCTGCCAATACTTTACACAAATAAAAAATGATATTCCTTTATAATATTTTCGTACTAAGAAATCCACACGAGCACCAACTAATCCAAATAATAAAACTTTATCAACTTAAGAATGTTATTACAATTTCGACAAACTCTTTTGGATATTGAAATAAGGACCCATGTCCTGCATGGTCAAATATTTTCAACTTACTATCAGGGATTCTATTTGCCAAGTCATATGAATTTTCTATTGGAACCATGCGATCATGATTTCCGTTTATTATTAGTGTTGGCTGAACGATTTTGGATAGATCCGAAGGCTTCTCTTTTCCCCATTTAATGATTGCATCTAATTGCATTCTATACGCTCTTAAACTGATTGTTTTATCTCGATGTTTTTTCCTTTTTTTTATTTGAATTAGAAATTCTTTAGCCTTTTTCTTACCATTCTCTGTGTTTGGAAAAAAAAGATAGGTCTTGACGTCTTTGAAAGTCAAAGTTGCACGGACAAGATCAAGATTAGTAATATGCATGACATTGGAAATACCTTTTCCTCCTCGAGGTCCCGTACCAACTAATACCAGCTTTCTAACTAAGCTTGGTTCCTTTAAGATTAATTCTTGAGCAATCATTCCTCCCATTGACAAAGCTATCAAATCAATCTTTAAAAATCCTAATAGTTTAATAAATGTGATTGCATCATTTGCCATTTGAGGGATGTTATTTGGTACTTTACCATTGGATAGTCCTACCCCTATGTTATCAAATGCGATGACCCAATGGCTTTTAGCAAGACCATCGATAATCCTAGGATCCCAATTATCAAGATTAGCTGAAAGATGTGTCAATAAAATAATAGGGATTCCTTTTTTTTTCTCCCAATTCTCTATAAGCATACCGTTTACCATTCTGATGCTGAATGAATAAGTTAGGTGCGTCAATGTAAGAATAATGAATTGACATTGCTACTTCCACTCCTACTTTCCTTTAAAATTTAATAACTACTTTTCCTTTTGTCTTTCCTTTTACTACTAAATTTAATGCATCATTAATGTCATAAATTGTAAAGTTGGTAGGGTCAATAGCTGGAACAATATTGTTTTCTTCAATGATTTTTGTAATTTTTTCTAATTGTTTTCCATCAGCTCTTACGAAAATGAAGCGATATTGAACGCCTTTTTTCTTTGCTTTCTTATCAAATTTCGAGCCAACTATTCCAAAAATAATTTGCTTCCATTTAGGAAGACCTTGATCTATTGCAAACTGTTTATTTGGTGCAGTACGAAGACTTAGTAACCGACCGCCTGGTTTTATAATGGATAACTCCCGTTCGAATTCATCAGCACCTAGAGTATCGATTACAAAATCAACTTCGTCTAGTATTTCCCAATAATTTTCCTTTGTATAATCAATATATTGATCTGCACCAGCATTCAACGTTCTCTCTTTAGCGGAAGGACTACCAGAAACAATAACCTTTAATCCCATTGCTTTAGCTATAGGAACAGCCATTTGGCCAAAACTTCCTGATCCTCCTGGAATAAACACTGTTTGTCCCTTTTTTGCTTCTAACTCTTCTATTAAGCCTTGATATGCCGTCAAACCAGTTAAAGGTGCACCAGCTCCAGTAACGAAATCTAAATTTTTCGGCAAATGCCATATGGATTTAGCATCAACTGCAACATATTCTGCAAATGCCCCAATTTTTTCAATAGGGAGTCTTGTATAAATAGGATCTCCAACCTTAAAACCATATACATGATTACCCACTTTTTCGACAATCCCTGTTAGTTCATTTCCTAATACAAGAGGCATATCATAGTCTTGTATTAATTTTACACTTCCTGTAATATTTAATATTTCAAGTGGATTTATTGCAGCAACTTTTACCTTTACCAGTACTTCATTATCTTTAATACTTGGTATAGGGATATCAACAATCTGCGCTTCAATGTTTTTCGAGTATTTTTGTATTTGAGCAGCTTTCATATTCTTAATCTCCTTCTAAAAAACCACCAATTCTTACATTGATGGTTTTTTATCATTCGTTTATTTCATTCATTGATAGTCTAGTCTGTGTATCCTAAAGCACCATTATTAACCTAAAATGTTTTGTCGATTCCGTTAACTGTTAAACCTTGCCTGTTTTATTCTTTTAAGAACGGATAGTCTGTATACCCTTCCGCTCCTCCTGCATAAATCGTATTTCTATCCGGAGTATTTAGTGGGGCATCCAATTTCAATCGCTCGACAAAATCTGGGTTGGCTATCATCCAAGTCCCTACAGTTATAACGTCCGCAAGTTCATTATCCAAGTCTACAGTAAGTTGGTCTAAAGTACGTCCTGCTCGGTTAATAAGAAGTGCTTGTGACCAAAGTTGACGGATATCTTGTAATAATGATTCGTTTCCGAAGTGCATGATGTGTAGATATGCAAGGTTGAGCTTATCTAACTCGCTGATTAAATAGCGGTACATTTCACTACTTGATTCTCCCTCTTCTATTCCATTTAGTGTTCCTTGAGGAGAGAAGCGTATGCCTGTTCGTTCTGGACCAATCTCATCAACAACTGCTTTTGCTACTTCAATGGCAAATCGCGAGCGATTTTCAATCGTTCCACCGTACGCATCCTGACGTTGATTAGCATTTTCACTTAAGAACTGTTGAATAATGTAACCATTTGCTCCGTGGATTTCAACCCCATCTGCACCAGCTTCTACCGCTGCTCGTGCTGCTAAGCGAAACTCATTTATAACGTCCTTTATTTCTCCTTCACTCAACGCTCTAGGTGTAGGAATCTCCTTCATCCCTTGTGCTGTAAATATTTCTGTATTAGGCGCAATAGCAGAAGGCGCAACAGCTTGACGGTGATGAGGCGTATTGTCAGGATGTGATACACGGCCTACATGCATAAGTTGAACAAAGATTCTTCCTCCTTCGTTATGCACTTTTGATGTAACCTTTTTCCACCCCTCAATGTGTGATTCTGTATAAATACCAGGTGTATTAGAATACCCCTGACCATCATCTGAGGGTTGAGTGCCTTCACTTATTATTAAACCAACAGATGCACGTTGGCCGTAATACTCTGCTGCCAAATCACTAGGTGTGCCATCTGGCAGTGCTCTACTCCTTGTCATTGGTGCCATACCTAAACGGTTTTTTAGCTCTATGTTTCCAATTTTGACTGATTCAAATAACTTGCTCATATAACTTCCTCCTTTTTAATCGTTATCAATTTTTTATAGAGATGTTGAATTCAGGAACGAATTGACGTTCTCAGCAAATAGTTCTGGAAATTGGAATAGGTGTCCGTGACCAGAATCAGGATATATAATGAGTTGTGCTTTTGGTAAGCGCTCAGCTAAAATATAACTATTTTTGGTTGGAACCATAACATCGTTATCACCATTTGTCACAAGCACAGGGTGTTTAATGTTCTGTAACCAATTGTAATCATTATTGGATTTTGGTTGAGACCACTTTGCCAAAGCCTTTAATTGGGCATGTTGTACTTGGTCAGAACTTTCAACCTTTTTCTGATTGATAATTCTTTGTAAAGATGCCATTCCAGCAGATTTACTTGTTTCAGTTGAACGGTAGAAGAAAAACATGAAGTCATCTAAAGCATTCTCTGCATTCCCACCGTGTCGATTCATCCTTTCAAATATTTCCATATCAGGATTAATTCCAGATTCTGGTCCAGTACCTGCCATGATGATTCGTCTAATTAAATTCCCTTCTTGTAATGCCAATTCTTGTGCAACCATTCCACCAATTGAAAAACCGAGAATATCGACTTGATTTAAACCAAGTGCTTTAATAAATTTCCCTGCATCTTGTGCCATCTCAGCTATCGTAGCAGGTGTTTGCCCATTCGTCTCACCAACCCCTTTGTTATCAAATAGGATAACTGGACGTTCCTTCGCTATTGGACCAACCATATTAGGATCCCAATTTTCCATCGTTCCTCTAAAGTGAACTAGAAATACGACAGGTACTCCCGTTTTTTCACCAAACCTTCTATAAGCATAACTAGTACCTTCAACTTCAATAAATTCTGATTGAGATGGTATGGTAAATGTTGTCATTTAAGTTGCTTCTCCTTCGAACATTGAGTTCTAAATTTTTTAATATAAATTAGCTGAATGACATACCTTTTTTAGAATGAACATTCTAAAAATTCATGTGGAAAGAAAGCTAACACAGCATTTAAAGGGTCAGATTATAACCCTTTCTATTTTTGTAGTTATAAGGAGTCTTTACTAAGACCCTCAAACCTACAAGGATGTTTTGAAGATAAAGGGAGCAAACCCAAGGTTATGTTCATTCGAGATTTCAAGTTTATACTGTCCTTGTTATTAGTAGATTAAACTAAAAGATTATCTGTACTGCTGAAATATATTTGTGATTATTTGGGCAACAACGGCTAAGTTAACAGTCAGACACCCTTCCAAATATTAGAATCTAAAGGTTATTAAAAACTTAACCTCCAATTATTGGATAAATTTGATTTCTTATTTTAAATTCATAATTTTGGTCTACAATACCTACGACCGCATTACTATCATATATTTCCATCATAAATCCAGCTACTTGCTTAGCTGTGTGGTACATAGGCAAATTTTCTTTGTAATTGAAATTATCCAAATTAGTTGCATTTTTAGCAAATTCTGTTTCCGTCATAGCTGGTGCTATAACTTTTGCTTTTAATTTTGCACCTTTCAATTCTAGTTCTTTTGCAAGACCTTCAGTGAAGGCACTAACATAATATTTAGATGCAGAATAAGTTATAGTCCCAACAGCAATTGCATATCCGAGTGCCGATGATACGTTAATTAACTGAGTTCCCTCTTTCTCTGCATAATCTCGAACAAATAATGTAGAAAGGATTGTCAAAGATTCTATGTTAACCCGTAACAGTGTTTCAACTTTGCTTAAATTTTGATCTGCTACAAATGCGGATTCACCAAGACCAGCATTATTAATCCAAGTCTCAATTTCATACCCTTTTAATTTGTTGTACAGGTTATATGCCTGATCTGTTACAGATAAGTCAATTGAGCAAATAATAACATCTAATTCAGGATTTATATTATGAATTGTGGATTTTAGTTCCTCTAATTTATCTAATCTTCTAGCAACTATAATTAAGTTTTTCCCCCGAGCAGCAAATGCTAATGCTGTCTCATATCCTATACCTGAGCTTGCTCCTGTAATAACTGTGTATTTCATATTATCTCTCCTTAAATTAAAGTAATTTGAATTATCATTTAGTTTTTTTCTGTTTTATTGAATTTTTGAATAAATATCAAGGCAAGCTTTGCTTGATAGCTGACAAGTGAAGTTCAGCTAGATTGATTACTAACTTTTTCGGGAATGAACGTTCTTAAAAGGGTAAAAAAATTAATCTAATACAGAGAGTGTTATATCAATAATATTATTTAATTTTTCTATATCATCGGTAGTTTTGGTCATAACACGTAGTCCTACTAAGGAATTATGAAGAAATTCCGATATTTTTTTTGCATCATGATGTCTAGATATTTCTCCAGATTTTTGACCACTCAACACTAGATTGTTTAGCAGTAATTCGGTCTTAGAAAAACTCTCCACAACCTTTTCTGCTGCTTGATCATCATGTAAAGACAACTCAACTGCCGTATTTACCGTCAAACATCCAATAAGTTGTTGTTTATCCCTGACAATTACCATTTCAAATAATTGCCTGATAGCATCCTTTACCGATTCCAGCTGGTTTACTTCATTCTCTATTCTAGTTCTTATTATTTCATTATAATGATCCAACGCTTTTATAAACAAAGTATGTTTGTCGCCAAACGTATCATATAAGCTACGACGATGGATACCCATATACTTCACTAAATCTTGCATGGAGGTTTTTTCATAGCCTTGTATCCAAAAAAGTTCCATAGCTTTTCGTAATACTTCATTTTCATCAAATTCTTTATTTCTAGCCATACTATCATTTCCTTTGAGTAATCTTAGAGTAACCAGAAAATCTTAATGATAACTTCAAAGATATCCATCATTCAACAAGGTGAAGAATATTGATTTTCTCGTTCCTCGCCAATAATATCATTTTAAGAATGAACAGTAAATATCAGCTTAAAGAGTTACTACCAATTTTACCGATTGTGTGTATGAACCATACGTTTTAACAGCTTCAGCTCCTTTAAAAAAGAATTTTCAATATGTTTCTGTAAACTTAAGATAGTGCTAAGTGATGTTTTTAGAATGAACATTCTCATTATGACAAAAATTAGCTAATAACCTTACAAATCTATAGTATCATTTCGAGAACGATTGGTAAAGAAAAAGTTTTGGATTTTTTTTAACATTAGGCGAGATAAAAGTGCATAATTTTAAATTCTATATTACGGTTTAATAATTCATTCTATAACATGTGAACAATAAACCTTTTTATTTTTAATTTGAAAGAATAGTTTAAATCCTTATTCAACAAACCTGCCCTGATAGTTCCAGAAGAAACCCGCGAATCCTTCTTGAATCAAAGCTCCCGTTAGTGGAATAAGAACCTTTCAAAAATAATAAAAGACTACCCAGTTATGAGCAGTCCTTTTCAATATTTGTATATGTTTAACAAGGCACATGCAGCATTAGTAACGATGTTTGAAGAACTCGAATCTTAAATTTTGTTTATTGGCAGGGCTAGCCCTACCAATAAATAAAATCAATCCTTCGAGCACAGTTATTATTATACCAAAGGTGACATTCTATCTAAACAGGTTGAAAAGTCATTTACACAAAAATATTGACAGTACCATTTTTTAACTCTAGGTCACAGTGACGCCCCGAAATATGGCAATTAATCGCTTCCTGGTCATCTATATATTATACTTTTACATGAAGTGCTGATTATTTAACATTAGACAAAATTATCTTATGTATGAAATATTACGGAGTTTTTAAAAAAGCTGCCGTAATTGAATGCTAATCAATAGAGTATTCATTAATAAAAAACGAATACTCTATTTAAGCTCTCCTTTTTTTGTTTAAAGATGTAAAGACTAGTAACTTTTATGAAAAATTCTCCAAGATAAATTCAAGAATATAATTTTAGGATTTTTTTAATTGTTTTGTTACAATAGGAGGGATTTTATGGGCGAAGAGAAAAAAAAGCTTTGATTTACTAAGTGTAGAAAATAAGTGCCCAATTAACAGTGTATTAGAAGCAATTGGAGGAAAATGGAATTACAAGATTATTTTATGTTTAAGTAATGGATGCATGAGATTCAATGAATTATTAAAATGTCTTGACGGTATAAGTGCGAAGACATTAACTTGTTGTTTAAAAAAATTAGAAAAAAAGAACATCATTAAGAAAACTATTTACCCTGTTGTACCTATACATGTGGAATATAAATGTAAGCGTCAAATTTCTCCCACATATTAATCAACAATAGATTATGAGATAATCTCTTCAAATAAAAGTTTGAGGAGGTTTAGTTTGAAAGAGTGGTGAACTTTCCATCAAACCCGTTGTAATAGGAAGGAAAAATTGGTTATTTAGTAATACACCAAGAGGTGCGCAAGCTAGCGCAATTCTTTATAGTATCGTGGAAACAGCAAAGGCTAATGGATTAAATCCCTATTACTATCTTCGTTATCTATTAGAGCAGCTTCCCAATTTGGATAGGACAGATGAAAATGCCATTGATCAATTACTTCCTTGGTCAACGACTCTTCCTGTCACTTGCATCGTATTTAACAAGTTATCTAAATAATACGCCAATTCCCCGCCAGAATACAGGTGGGGACTATTTACCGCTTACGTTCCATAAACGGTCGTTTTTAGAACTTGTTAATTGAATATATTTTATTGAAAAATTACAGTTGACTATAAAACCAATATCCGATATATTGGTTTTACGGAAAAGGATGTTATTAAACCCATTATACGTATGTCATTTAGAGATGAAGTATATCTAACTTTGAAAAAAGCAATTGTTACATTAGAGCTACAACCAGAGCTACGCTTAAATGACAAAGAGTTAGCAGAAGAATTGGGAATTAGCCGTACTCCGGTTAGAGAGGCGTTGAAACGTCTTGAAGATGAAGGACTAGTTGAATCTATTCCTGGCTCAGTTACACGCGTTGCACCATTAAACCTTGAGGAGGCGAAACACGCATTTACCGTGATAGCAGTTTTACATTCGTTAGCTGCTCGATTAGCAGTGCCATTATTAAAAGAGTCGGTTATTCAAGAATTAGAGTTCAGTAATAAAGCCTTACTATTATCTATTGAAAAAAAAGATATTATAAAAGCAATTGAAGCCGATGAGTTATTCCACAATGTTTTTTTAGATGTGGCAGGAAATCCTGAAATTATTCGTGCGTTAGAACAAAGTATATCTAAGATTCAACGTCTCGAAATTTCTTAGTTCACTTCTATAAATGGTTTAAAATCAGTAGAACAACATCAGCAAATTATAGAGGCGTGCAAAAATAAAGATAAAGAAACAACAGCACATCTTGTAGACAAAACTGGTTAAGTCTGGGGAATTTGCTGACTTATGAGACAGATTGAGGTGAGGAATTTGCGCCCTATTTTTTTAGGTATATGTGCTGCTTTCTTTTTTGCTTTCACGTTTATATTGAATCGAGCAATGGAATTATCAGGTGGTAGCTGGATATGGAGTGCCTCACTAAGGTTTATTTTCATGCTTCCATTCCTTTTACTTCTTGTTATGAGTCGAAAAAAATTAAAAGTATTATTACAAGTTATGAGAGAGGATTTAAGAACATGGTTTTTATGGAGCTTTGTAGGATTTGGTCTATTTTACGCTCCATTATGCTTTGCCGCTGCACATGCACCAGGATGGATAATTGCTGGGACATGGCAAATTACTATTATATCAGGATCTTTGTTAGCTCCTCTTTTTATTCAAACCGTTCAAATACCAAATGGAATTCTTAAGAAAAGAGGAAAAATCCCAATGAAGGGTATGGGTATGTCATTGATTATTCTTCTTGGTATTTTCCTTATGCAAATGGAACAAGCAAAATCGCTTGCTGTAAAGGATATTTTGTTAGGTATTATCCCTGTTATTGTAGCTTCTTTTGCTTACCCGCTTGGGAATCGTAAGATGATGGAGGTTTGTGGAGATCGTCTAGATGCTTATCAACGTGTCCTTGGAATGACATTAGCTAGCTTACCATTTTGGTTTTTACTATCCTTGTACGGTCTTTTTACAGCAGGAGTGCCTAGTAAAGAACAAACTATGCAATCTATTTTAGTTGCTATTTGTTCGGGTGTAATTGCAACTATCTTATTTTTTAAAGCGACTGATATGGTTAAAGGAGATATGCAGAAACTTGCAACTGTTGAAGCAACACAATCCATGGAGGTTCTTTTTGCTGTTATCGGAGAACTAATTTTATTACATTCTTCATTCCCCTCTATTTTATCTTGGTGTGGTATGTTTGTAATAATGTTAGGAATGATAGCACATAGTTATGTTTCTCATAAAGGTGAAACAGCGCATAACCAAAATATTAGTGCTTAATTGGTATTTTAAAATGTACAGTATGAACCCTTTTCTAGTTAATATAGGTAATTTTATTACTTTTTTTAAAATGTATTATTATAAGTTTCATGTCAGAAATTGATTAAGTAAAAGAATATGAACAAAAGCCGATGCCCTTAATATATAGGGAAATCGGCTTTTTCTTTATAAAATTTTGCTTAGTATACGAAATTCGCGTTTTGTTGATGCTCCCCCATATACCCTGTCTAATAGATCGTAGAATTTTAGATATCAAGCACTTTCACATAAAAACTTTTGATCCTTTTCTTTATCATTTTCATGAAGGATCATCAATGGATTCATTTTCCATATATATACCAGATAATTACGGCTAATAATAATGATTGATCATTACATTTCCCAAGAAAAAACCGGTACTTTACTCTTAGAATTATGGTAAATGGTGATCAGACAATTTGCACTTAAAGGATGGTTTTATGTGGAAAACAATCATTTCCTATCTTCCAGACTGGGAAATCTTCATTCAAGGTTTGATTGTATTATTCGTCCCGTTAGCCATTTCAAGATTTTTTAATTGGTTCCGTACATTTGAGGAAGAGTGATGAGAATGAAATGGATGAAATCAAACTGGAAAAAACAGTTTTCAACCACTCAAGGTGAAAACAAGCAAGATTTTTCATATGATCAAGCAACAATAGGTCAACAAATAACAGGGAATTTAGACAGAGATTTGAAACATATTAAGCAAGTAATCGGCCATAATTCAGATGTCCATTTTCGGGAGTTTCACATAGGCTTTACAGGCGTCAGAGCTACTATTATTTTTGTTGAAGGATTATCCGATAAAGATTTCATCAACAAACAGATTATGAAACCGTTGATGTCAGAACTAGCAAAAGAGTATAATCAGGAGCAAACTTTTGTAAAAGGAAACTTATCAAAAGAGTTTTTAAAAAATCATATTTTTTCAATAAGTGACTTAAAAGAAGTACACAGCATAAACAATGTAGTGTCAGAGGTATTGATTGGATCGACTGCACTAATGATCAATGGAACACTTGATGTCTTCATTTTTGATACCACAAACGTAAAAGCGCGGAATTTTGAAGAACCAGTATCAGAGGCATTAGTAAGAGGTCCACGGATTGGCTTTAACGAAAAGTTAAGCGATAATACCGCCCTTTTACGAAGCCTTGGCAAAAATGAGAGTTTATCAATCATTAATTTCCAAGTAGGAAGCCGGGCAAAAAAAGAGCTGGTCATTGTCTATATGGATGGGATCGCAGATCCGGATTTGATGGAAGAGGTAAAGAAACGAATCAAGAAAATTGAGATGGATAATTTGGCTGATTCAGGTTACATAGAGCAGTTTATTGAAGATAATTACCTTAGTCCTTTTCCGCAAGTGCAGAGTACAGAGCGCCCAGATCGCGTAATAAGTGCCCTGATGGAGGGACGAGTGGCTATTTTGTTGGACGGAACACCATTTGCTTTGATTGTTCCGGTTACATTTAGCATGATGCTACAATCACCCGAAGATTATTATGAACGTTGGATTCCCGGAACACTCATCCGTCAATTGCGTTTTGGAGCAGCCCTTATTTCTTTATTGGGGCCTTCCTTGTTTATTTCGTTTATTTCGTTTCATCCCGGATTGATCCCAACCAAGCTAGCCATTTCAATTATTGGTACGAGGGAAGGCGTTCCATTTCCTGCACTTATTGAAGCGCTTTTTATGGAAGTAGCTATTGAAATCATGCGGGAAGCAGGACTTCGACTGCCTAAACCGATTGGTCCAGCAATTGGGATTGTCGGAGGACTGATCATTGGAGAAGCTGCTGTACAAGCAGGGATTGTAAGCCCCATCATGGTAATCGTCGTGGCCATTACCGCTATATCCTCCTTTGCAATTCCACAGTACAGTGCAGGGATTTCATTACGCTTCCTTCGTTTTGGTGCCATGTTTTGCGCAGCTGTATTTGGATTGTACGGGGTCCTTTTGTTTTTTCTCTTGCTTTGTAGTCATTTGGTAAGACTTAAAAGCTTTGGTATACCTTATGTCAGTCCGGCAGTTTCATATCGCTTAAGTGACTGGAAAGATTTTATTGTACGCATGCCGTTCCAGATGATGAAACGCCGTCCAAAAATGCTGCATCCAACAGATTCCCTGCGCAAAAAATAGTATTAGACGAAAGGATATGAACCAGCGGGCGATGATCGGGCCAAAAGAACAAATTACCACACAGCAAGTTGCTGTCATCCTCATTAATACTTTACTTGCTGTAGGAATCCTCACTCTGCCTAGAACTTCTGTTGAGAAGGTAAAAACACCAGATGTGTGGATATCCGTCATATTGGGCGGATTAATAACGATACTGGCAGGAATCGTCATGGTGAAGTTAAGTCAGCAATTCCCCAAAAAAACTGTTTATCAATATAGTGAAGACATCGTCGGAAAATGGGTAGGTAGGTTGGTTAGTCTTGTAATGGATATTTACTTTTTTACGGTTTCTGCATTTGAAGTCAGAACACTTGCAGAAGTAACCGGCTTCTTGTTGCTGGAAGGCACTCCTTCATGGGCTGTTATCATGCCATTCATATGGGGCGGTCTCTATCTCATCATAGGCGGCATTAATCCGATGGCCCAGTTGTTTGAAATGATACTACCTGTTACTGTTATCCTTTTTTTGCTGATTGCGATGATGAGCTTCAAACTTTTTGAAATTGATCATTTACGCCCTGTATTAGGAGCAGGAATTATCTCTGTACTAAAAGGCGTAAAGACAACTACACTTGCATTTACCGGACTAGAATAAATGCTCTTCCTTGTGGCGTTTATGCAAAAGCCGGACAAGGCCGTAAAAGTAATGTTAGTTGGCATTGCAATTCCCATGTTCTTTTATGTAATAACCGTAGTGATGGTCATTGGAGCATTTTCTATCGACGGAATGGTCTCTAGAACATGGCCTACTATTGATCTCATGAGGAGTTTTGAAATTCCGGGACTGATCTTTGAGAGGTTTGAGTCGTTACTGCTCGTGATCTGGATTATGCAGATTTTTACTTCCTTTACATTTGTCTTTTATGTTGCTGTTTAGGACTTGCTCAACTTTTTAAGAAGAGCATTAATCCTTTTATATATGGTTTAATTCCGGTTATCTACATCATTTCCGCAATTCCAAGAAGTATCGATGAGTTATTTAAATTAGGCGATATCATCGGCAATGCTGCATTGTACTTATTTGGTCTGATTCTTCTCATTATTTCAAAATGGAGGGGTAGAAAGCATGAAGCATAATAAAAAGGTTCGTTTCATTTTAAGCACTCTATATGTTTTTTCCTTCCTTACACTAACTGGATGCTGGAGCAGCCATGAACTTGAAGAAGTCGGCTTAAGTGTGGGCTTGGCATTAGATCAAGGAAAGGAATCCTCTTTTGAGAAAAAGCTCAAGGAACAGGAAGGATTATACCCCAAAAGGGATATTCTAACCTTGACCTATCAATTTGTTAATCCTCTTGGAACGGGATCAAATAGTGAAGGGAAAGGTCAGCAAAAAGCATTTATTAATATTTCTGAAACTGGTGATTCCGTTCATCAAATGACTCGGGAATTTTCATTAAGAAGCCAGCTTCCGGTTTTTAGCCCGCATCTTAAAGTCATTGTCATAAGTGAGAACCTAGCACGAAAATATCGTTTAGAACAATTACTTGATCAGTTTCTCCGTAATAATGAGATTAGGCCCAGCTGTTTATTGGTCATAAGTAAAGGCCAGGCCAGCGATACACTGGAATCAAAAGATGCCAAAGAAATTCCAGCGTTTCGACTCATTGGTATTTCTGATAATGAATATCGAACAACAAGGATTTTAGCTCCGGTAACACTTGCAAAATTAATGGGAAAACTGCAATCAGATTCCAGCTTTCTGGTGCAAAATGTGATTTCAGCAAACGGAGAGGTGAAATTTTCAGGAGCAGCAGTGATTGAAGCAAAAAGCAGCAAGCTTCGAGGGTTTTTGAATGAAGAGGAATTGGAGGGCTTAACATGGATTACTGGCAAAGGCAAAGGCGGTCTAGTAAAAACCTATGATAAAGAGACTGATCAGCAAATCATCTATGAAGTAAAAACGATGAAAAGTAAAATCACCCCCCATATTAAAGGCAACACCATCTCTTTTGATGTGAACATAGAATCTGAGGGGCGCATATCTGAAAATTGGACAGTTTCTGAAAAAACGTCTTTAAAAACTGCTGAAAAAGCAGTCGAAGAAGAGGTGAATAGATTGGTAGACCATGTATTAAAACTTATGCAAGAAGATTACAAAGTTGATGTTGCCGGGTTTGGAAATGAGTTGAGAATACATAATCCCAAGATGTGGGAGAAAGTCAAAAAAGATTGGGAGCAAACCTTTAGAGAGGCATCAATCAAGTATAATGTGCAATTAACGATAACAGATTATGGATCTTCAGAATTTAGCAAATAAATACCGGGCTAAACGCCCGGTCAGATTGAAAGTAGTAATCCTGAATTGTGAATAAGGAAGTGACCATCAATGATTACCAGTTCAAAAGACCGAATTACGACCGGGCAGGCAACTGTTATCGTGATCAATAGTATATTCGGAGTAGGAATCCTCACTTTGCCCAGAACAGCGGTAGAGAAGGTGAAAACTCCAGATATATGGATCACCGTTATTTTAGGCGGTCTGATCACGATGATCGCAGGAGTGTTCATTGTTAAATTAAGCCAACAGTTTCCCGGAAAAACCTTTTATGAATACAGTCAAGAAATTGTTGGTAAATGGGTTGGAGGGTTACTTAGTCTGCTTATTGTATGTTATTTTTTTACAGCTTGTGGGTTTCAAGTCCGAGCGCTAGCAGAAGTATTGACATTTTTTTTGTTGGAAGGCACCCCTACCTGGGCAATCATCATGACATTTATGTGGGTAGGTCTGTATCTGATAATTGGCGGAATAAATCCGATCGCCCGAATGTTTGAAATTATCTTGCCTATTACCGTCATCTTTTTTATAATTGTTGCCTTTATGAGCTTCAAACTATTTGAAATTGATAATCTACGCCCGGTACTAGGGCTGGGAGTGATACCGGTACTAAAAGGAGTAAAGACAACTGGTCTATCATACACTGGTTTTGAAACCATTTTGTTCCTTTTGCCATTTATGAAAGAACCAATGAAAGCAGTAAAAGCCGTTCTAATTGGAATTGCTTTTCCGTTGATTTTTTATTTGATAACGGTCGTAATGGTTATCGGAGCATTATCTGTTGATGGAGTGGTCACGAGAACATGGCCGACACTTGATCTTATACGAAGTTTTGAAGTCACCGGTTTGATCTTTGAACGATATGAGTCTTTGTTGCTCGTAATATGGATTATGCAAATGTTTTCTTCCTTTACGATCTTCTACTATGGTGGTGCTTTAGGACTGGCTCAACTCTTCAAAAAGAGCATTCGTCCATTTATGTATGGCTTGCTTCCGGTTATCTACATCATTGCCATGATTCCGAAAAATATCAATGACATGTTTAAATTAGGGGTTTTACAGGGCAATGTCGCGTTGTATTTATTCGGTTTACTGCCACTGGTGCTTCTAATGGTCTCGCGATGGAAGGTTAGAAAACATGAAGAAAAGTCATAACAATTTACGGTTTCTTTTGGTTTCGCTGTTGGTTCTTTTGCTTTAAGAAAAAGGGATCTTCACGTATCCTTCATTCGCCCATAAGCTAAAACTGGGGTGATGCCACATTTAAAAGTATCAAGACAGAATTTATAAAAGGAATGTATTTTGATAGTTTGGAACAGTTGAAATTAGAATTAGATGATTACGTTCATTGGTTTAATCACATCAGAATTCATGGAACACTCGGGTATTTAAGCCCAATTGAATACAAAAAAGAACACCTTAAAAAAATTGTCTAGTTTAGTGTTGACATACCAGTTCCAGAATGTGGAATATTAATTAAGATATTTTTTCCTTTTAAATCCCCTTTTAATAATTTCAATACAGCTACAGCATTTGCTACTTAATTGAGGCTGGAGAACATTTAAATGATCATATGATGAAGGGTTCATTTCCAAGAGTCTAGCGCTAAATTGAAGGAACCGAAGTTCTGGGTATTTTAATGGAATAAAGGATTGAGTTAAATGCCGATCTTTGAATAGGGAGCGATTGCAGAAAAAGTAGTAAACAAGTGATACATATTATACATGACTAATATGTATCACTCCTTATTTTTTATGACTTTTTATGAATTAGATCTTGGTAAATTTTAAATCTATAACAAAACATAATGCAGTATCCTTTAACTCCAAAAAATTTATGCTTACTTCTCTTTTTAAAAAAATCTGAACTCCAAAAGGTCGTTTTAAACTCCTTTTTAGTCAGCTTCTTATTTCTTTTTATATTAATCAAAGCAATAATGTATCTTCTGGTAAGCTTTACGGAAATCAATAATTTCTTTGCGAACTTCTTCAGTTGATTTTTTGTTTTTCAAGACATCTAGAATAAAGTCTGCTATAATTTCCATTTGTTCTTCCTTCATACCTAATCTTGTTACCTCTGTTGTTCCGATGCGCAATCCACTTGGATAATCCCAATCTTCTGGTTTATCACTTGGAATAAGGTTCTTGTTGGTTATAATGTTTGCCCGACCTAATTTTTTGGCTATTTGAAGTCCATTGCCAAATGCACGGACATCAGCAATCACTTGGTGTGTTCGGGTAAAACCTTTATGAGCACCAAGCATTGTTAAACCTCTTTCTTGAAGAGCTTTACCTAATGCCTGAGCGTTCTTTACGATTTGCGCCATATATTCTTGACCAAACGCAAGAAACTCTGCACAAGCTGCAGCAAGTGCCGCAACACGATTAACTTGGTGAGTAGCTGCAAGCGCAGGAAAGATTGCATCTGTTACTGATTTATTGATTTCAGGATCATTCCATACAATGATACCACTTTGCGGACCGCTAAAAGTTTTTCCGGCAGAACCTGTCATAATGCAAGCTCCTTCACGAAGGGGATCTTGAAATTGTCCTCCACCAATTAATCCAAGCTGATGAGCACCATCAAAGAAAATTTTTCCTCCCCATTCTTGTACGATTGCGGTCATTTCTTTTAGTGGAAAAGGGAATAAAGTCATTGATGCCCCAAGAGCTACAAGGCGTGGTTTAATTTCACGGGCTGTCTTAGCAAAGGCATCTAAATCCACAGTCAATTCTTTTGCATCCATCGGTACATCAAATATATTTAAGCCTCTGATTCCTGCTGGTCCATCATAACGATTGCTAGAGTGTCCGCCTGTTGGTTGAGGAATGGTCATAATGTTATCACCAGGTTTTGTCAGAGCTGAATACACAGTGAGGTTACCAACCATACTCGCTATCAAGCGGTGATCGGCATAATTAGACTTGAATACTTTTTTTAGAAGCTCTACACATAGTGATTCAATCTCATCTATATAAGTAGTTCCAGCAAACCATCTTTGCGTAGGGCCAATATGTCCTTCTGCAGCTCTTGTTCCAACTTCAGAAGCTAAAAGATTTCTAACAGTCGGGCTTGTTGGCGCCTCTGGAGCTAATAGATTAAGGCATTCTTTACCTCTCCATACGTCATTTCTCTTAACAGCATTAATAACTTCTTGTTGCATCATCCGTGGTGATGAGCATTTATCAATTAATTCGCGTGCTGTGCGTAAAACATCTGGATCGTGAACTTCATGCTTTGTAATCTCTTCTGAAACATTAACCATTAAACTTTCCCCTCTCTTAAGAAAAAATTAAAAATCAATAACCAATATATCGGTTTTAAAAAAGAAGTATATCAACTTCTTTTTTACCATATCATGAGCAAATTGGTTATACAACTATATTGTTAGAATATATGACAGTTATTTTTCGAAAAGGAGGTTACTTTGTCTTACGAGTCTTCTGTAAGAAGTTGAGAGAGACTTAACCAGTTTTCTTCTAAGAGGTCGGCTAATTCTTTTTTATCTTGTTGACCTATACATTCAATTATTCTCTGATGTTGTTTTACAGAAGTTATTCCATCAACTGAGTTAAATTTAAATAACTCAAGTCGTCTAATCTTTGGCATAAGTCTCTCCAACGCTACAGAGATCTCTGGGTTTCCAGATGCTTTCAAAATTACCTCATGAAACTCATTATCTTTTTTGATAGCTTCTTTTGCATTCCTTTGCTTAATTGCTATCTCAAATTCAGAATTAATTCTTTCCATTTCATGGCAATTTTCTGTTTTTAAATGAGGAATCGCTAGTCTAGCTGCAAGAGAATGAAGCGATGCTACTACAGTAAAGGCATTTTTCGCTTGATGGGTATCGATTAAACTAACCTTTGTCTCAGAACCAGGAGAAGATACAATTAAGTTTTCATCTTCTAACCTTTTAAGGGCTTCTCTCACAGGAGTTCTGCTGACACCAAATTCTTCAGCTAAGAGTTTATCATTAATTCGTTGATTAGGCTCTAATTCTAGATTTATAATGGCAGATTTTAATCTTTTATATACCTGATCTCTCAAAGAAGAACGATTGATTTGACTAATATTTTTCATGTAAATCTTCACTACCTTTCAGCTAGAGTTTGTTTTCTACTTTCATTAGTTAATTTTTAATCGCTTAATCATACGTTAACCTAGATAAATAAAATCTACAAGAATCTTTTAATCAATTACAAACTATTTACATCAAGATTTTGCAGACCTAACCTTTTGTTACTATTTAGGACTAAAACTTAAATTTATGTAGAACTTTAAATTAGGAAGAGAATATAACGATGTGATAACTCATTCCTTTCCTAAAAAATAGTTATTAGTCTTTCACAATTTTTTAGGACTGTAATACAAATGATGTTTATATATTTATAATATTTTCTTCAAAAATTAAATGTCATATTTTCTAACAAATTATTTGTATAAGAGATTTACTCATGATAATATCAAACAAAGCTGATATATTGGTTTTTGTATTTAGTATTTATATTATGGTGAATCTATTTAGATATTGCGATGTTTGGAGGAAACACAATGAAAACGGGTACAGATCGAGTTAAACGCGGAATGGCCGAGATGCAAAAAGGCGGCGTTATTATGGACGTTGTCAATGCAGAGCAGGCCAAAATTGCAGAAGAAGCAGGAGCAGTTGCTGTTATGGCTCTAGAAAGAGTACCATCAGATATTCGTGCAGCTGGCGGAGTAGCAAGAATGGCTGATCCACGTATTGTTGAAGAAGTATTAAATGCTGTAACGATTCCTGTTATGGCTAAAGCAAGAATCGGTCATATTGTAGAAGCTCGTGTATTGGAAGCGATGGGAGTAGACTACATTGATGAAAGTGAAGTATTAACTCCTGCTGATGAAGAGTACCATTTACTTAAAAAAGAATTTACCGTTCCATTTGTTTGCGGCTGCCGTGATCTTGGTGAAGCAGCTCGCCGCATTGGAGAAGGTTCAGCAATGCTTCGTACAAAAGGGGAGCCGGGTACAGGAAACATTGTTGAAGCTGTAAGACATATTCGTAAAGTAAATGCTCAAGTGCGCAAAGTCGTACATATGAATGAAGATGAGTTAATGACTGAAGCTAAGCTTCTTGGTGCTCCTTATGAAGTTCTTCTTGAAATTAAAAAATTAGGTCGTCTTCCAGTTGTAAACTTTGCTGCAGGCGGAGTAGCAACTCCTGCTGATGCTGCTTTAATGATGCAGCTTGGAGCAGATGGTGTATTTGTTGGATCTGGTATTTTTAAATCTGAGAATCCAGCAAAATATGCAAGAGCGATTGTAGAAGCAACAACTCATTATCAAGACTACAAGCTTATTGCTGAATTATCAAAAGATCTTGGAACAGCGATGAAGGGAATTGAAATTTCTTCTTTATCTCCTGAAGCTCGTATGCAAGATCGCGGATGGTAATTAAGAGAAACAATAGTTGAAAAAGACGTAGTACTTTAGGGAAGGAGATATATGGATTTCTAGTTTGAATAAATACTAAATATAAATTAGGAATCTTATTATCTTCTTTCATTTAGTTTCATTATATCCTCATCTATACTGACCTTCGGAGTTTAACAATCCTCCTTTATCGTTACTAGAGTTTCACCTGAATTAGGAGGATATGGAAACCCATCACCTTTAACGGCATATGGAGTATACAAAAGGGTAAAAGCTGCAGCTCTAAAAGCTTTTGGTTCAGAAGATTTAACTGGTAAAGTGATTGCAGTCCAAGGAGTAGGCAGTCTAGCCTACAATTTATGTCGTCACCTGCATGAAGAAGGATCTAATTTAATTGTTACTGATATTAACGCTGAAAATGTAAAAAAGCTGTAAATGAATTTGGAGCTAAAGAAGTAGCTGTTGATGAAATTTATGATGTAGAATGCTATATCTTCTCTCCTTGTGCAATAGGGGCTATTATTAATGATGACACCATCAATCGTCTAAAAACACGTGTAATAGCAGGTGCAGCAAATAATCAGCTAAAGGAAGAATACCACGGAGATATGCTAAAAGAGAAAGGGATTATATATGCACCTGATTATGTAATTAATGCTGGTGGATTAATTGCTGGAGAAGATGGACTTCACGGTTTTAATCGTGAACGTACTATCAATAAGATTGATGCTATATACACTAATCTCCAAAAAATATTTAAAATTGCTGAACTTGAAAATATATCGACTCATCGTGCTGCAGATAAACTTGCTGAAAAAAGATTGTTGGATAGGAAAAATTCTAACATGCGGTATTAATCAGTAAAAATAATTTTTTGAGTGAAAACTTTATAATAGATATTCATACTAGATTCGAAAAATCCCTCCTTGGCACACATCACTTCTACATTTCCAAGGGGGCAACAAAAAAATTTTTTATCATTTATATTCTGAAAATTTATACAAAAACAATAGAATTATTTTTATCCTATCTAAGCAGAAATTACAAAATATATGGTATTTGATGGATATCCAATGTAAGCGGAATATCTTCATTATTGATATCCATCATCTAACATATAAATAATATTAATGGAGAAATGTACATGAATTTTTTTCGAAAGAAGTCAATTAATTTATTATTATCTCAATCAGACAACAAGAAGCTTCAGCTAAAAAAAGACTTGGGTGCATTTGATTTAACCATGCTCGGAATCGGTGCCATTATTGGAACAGGCATCTTCGTTTTAACAGGAGTAGCAGCCGCTGAACATGCAGGTCCTGCCTTAATTATTTCGTTTATTTTATCCGGTTTAGCGTGTATTTTTGCTGCACTTTGTTATGCGGAATTTGCTTCAAGTGTACCTGTCTCGGGAAGCGCCTATACGTATAGCTATGCAACGTTTGGAGAATTAATTGCCTGGATTTTAGGCTGGGATTTAATATTAGAATACGGACTTGCCTCATCAGCTGTTGCAAGTGGATGGTCTGGGTACTTTCAAGGTTTATTAGCGGGATTGGGGATTCATTTTCCGACAGCTTTAACAAGCGCATACGACCCAGCTAAGGGAACGTATATTGATGTACCTGCTATTATGATTGTTTTTCTCCTTACATTTCTATTAACCCAAGGTGTAAAAAAATCAGCTCGCTTTAATGCAGTGCTAGTTATTATAAAAATTGCTGTTGTTTTATTATTTATTGGTGTAGGCGTATGGTACGTAAAACCAGAAAATTGGACTCCGTTTATGCCGTTTGGTTTTTCTGGTGTTGCAACTGGTGCAGCAACGGTATTCTTTGCTTATATTGGTTTTGATGCAGTAGCAACAGCTGCTGAGGAGGTACGTAATCCACAAAAAAATATGCCGATCGGTATTATTGCTTCTTTATTTGTATGTACAGCATTGTATATTATCGTTTCGCTTATTTTAACAGGAATTGTACCTTATGATCAGTTAAATGTAAAAAATCCAGTAGCATTTGCATTAAATTACATTAACCAGGACTGGGCGGCTGGATTTATTTCTCTAGGTGCAATTGGAGGGATTACAACAGTATTACTCGTTATGATATATGGACAAACTCGTTTATTTTATGCCATTAGTCGAGATGGCTTATTACCAAAAGTATTTTCAAAAGTTAATAAAAAGAAACAAACACCTGTTTTGAATTCTTGGATTACATGTGTATTAGTTTCAATCTTTGCAGGTTTCATTCCATTAGGTAGATTAGCTGAATTAACGAATATCGGAACATTATTTGCGTTCATGACGGTTTCAATTGGAATTTTATTTTTACGTAAATCTAAAATAGCAAATACAGCTGGTTTCCGCGTTCCATTTGTACCAATAATACCAATTTTAGCATGTGTATTTTGTTTATATTTAGCTCTTCAATTGCCAGGTTTAACTTGGATTAGTTTTGCTGTCTGGCTTGTAATAGGATTAATTATTTATTTTATATATGGATATAAACATAGCAAATTGGCAAGATCAGATAAAAACAATCACGTAGCATAAATAATATAAAATTTGATGAATATTCATTTTGATGTGTTTAATTTGTATTATCATTAAAAGGATTTGCTGAGGTAAGTAGTTATATGTTTGGTGATGAGATTGCCAAACAAGAAGGATACCAACCTGTAGGTCTTTCTTTTTGTGCTGGATATGCAGTAGGTTATGAGGTTGTTCAATCTTTCATGAAAAGCATAATAAAACGATATATGAAACAACGTTAATTTCTAGTGATGATAATTAATGGATCTAGCTTATTTTCTTCTTGATGGAGTGAATACTTAGTTGAATAAGAAATGAAGAAAAATTCACCATTAATAGAATAAGAGCATGTTTTTAATACACTTCTTTAAAACATGCTCTTTAAGTTTGTTCGCTGTTAATAATTTTTTGATGTTCTACAGCAACAGCCGATAAGTCATGATTTTATGGGCACGCAGATTTCACAATAAGGATTGTTAATCATATCACCAGTGTATTTTTCCAAAATAGGTTTATTATCAATTTGATATCCATTACTTTGTAGAGATGAAAAAATATCAGCATATGCTATTTGAATATCTTCTGCCGTATGTTTGACTTCGTAAATAAGGTATTTTCCACCAGAGAGTTTACCTTCATAAATTGAATCATCCATTTGATAATCCTTTGAAATCACAATACAAGCATCAAATCTACAATTTTCAGGCAGTGTTGTCTCAGGGTTATCTTAACACGTGCATATCCTACCTTCATTTATTTCATCCTTTGTTTTTTAATTTTTCTGTTTTATCGTGATAAAAGACAAGAATTGGAAGAAGACCTTAGATTTGTACGCTCTGGTGACACGATAGTAGTATGGCGGCGCTTAGGTCGTTTAGGAAGAAATATGCAACATTTAATAAAAATAGTGAATGACCTTAACGATTGTGGTATTAGCTTCCATAGCTTACAGGAAAACATCACCATGGACAAAGCCAGTGCAACGGGACAACTTATGTTCCATCTTTTTGCTGCATTTGAGCGTAATCTTATCCAAGAGCGTTTAGCAGCTGGTCGTGCTGCAGCAAGAGCCAGAGGATGATTAGGAGGAAGACCGGAGAAATTAGATAAAAAAGAATTGAAATGTTGAAAACATTGGTGGCAAATGGGACGTCCATTACGGATATCGCTCAAAGGTGGGGTGTGTCCCGGACAACTGTTTATCGATATCTGGAAAAATAGAAATAATCTATGTTTTTGAAGGGATGGTGGAAATATGGTATCAAGAGGGAAAGAATTACTAACAAAAGACCAAAGAGCTGAATTTGTACGAATTCCAGCTAATATAACCGAACGTTCTGCTTTACTACTTTCAGAAGAAGTTTGCTTTTTCTCTTTAACTGCTTGTTTAATAATGGAGTCAATCGCTGCATCTGCATTAAGTGTATTTTCTTTTTGCTTAGTACTTTATCGTAATTTTATTTCTTGTAAGAGCTGCTGATAAAATTCAATTTCTTCTAAAGAGTTATTTTTATATTGATGACTGCTATCTAAGAGATAACATATATCGAAATTACGACCATCAGAATGTGGGATATATATTTGGTTCATTTCTCGTGGATCAAAAACTACCTCAATACTTTTATTTTTCATCTTTAAATACCACTGCTCATTTATAGCCTTTTCCGAGCCATAAGACAATCCTTTAAATTTAATGCCTGCTCTTGTGATACGAGCTTTACCTTTAGGTAGTAAATTCAACCTCAATATATTTTTATCGCTAATTGTCTGTAATCTACCTTTTTTATTTTCAATTCCCCAAGTCCATAAATTAATTGGGGTATCCGCTAATCCTGCGGTTATCATTTCTTTTTCTAATGGATATTTATTAATAATTTTTTTATTATGATGCAGGACAAGATGAATCACGATTTTAGTAAATTCTTCTAGATTCAAACTGGCATCTAGTCGATAATCCCGGTCTCCTCTTTCACGATACTCTTTTGCATATGGATCTGGGATAGGAAGTAAAATATCATTTTGTATTTCATTCTCCATATCTGAAAGTAAAATTTTTTTAGGCATCGAAGTATCTCCATGAAGATCAACCAAGTATGCTGCATTATCATTTATTTCAATAACACGAATACGATTCTCTTCTTCTCTATCAGTATATTGATAGACTTGGTTATAAAAGATCATATCGCTCTCACCTTCTCTGAAAAATCTTTTCTGACTTTATTAACGTGTAAAATCTCGTTAATCTTTTAGAAACCTCTAACTCTGTAACAATTCCCCAATCTATATTCTGCCGTTCCCAATAGATACGCTCTATTTCAAACTACTCTAACACTCTTTTATTCATAAGTTCATCTTTATATTTCAAAGTTCTAGCTCTGATACTGCTGATTTTTACTTACCGTTACTAAAAAGTCTGTTGTCATTACTACTGGTTCGCCTGTATTAGGATCTGTGGGGTGTTTAATCCCTAATTCTTCTGCGATGATAATTGTTTCTTCAATTGGTAATAAAGGAAACTGTTCACGAATATCCACAATAAAACCTGAATATTCCAATAAATAAAAGTAGTTTCGTTTTAATCTGAGAGAAATTCAAACTGTCTTTTTACTTTTATCCCTTTTAATCGAGTTGAACGTCCTAAAGATGGTACATCTTGAATAGTAACCCATGGTTTGTAATCAATGCCCATTCCTTGCCCAAAACCATCTTTTAATTTTTTGTCAATTGATACTGAACGTTTGCGTTTAGACATAAATTCACCTCTTTTTTATTTAGAAACACAAAAATAGCCTCTTACGGATATCAAACCCGAAGAGGCTATTTTTTATCAAATTTTATTATAAATGATCAATCTTTTTTAGAAATAATCAATCTTTGTTACAAATGATCAAACTTTATTATAAATCCACAAAAATTTGTAGCTTTGAAATAAAGTTTGATCAAAAGTGAGCTGCAAACGTTGATTTTATAATAGAAGAAACCCACTCATTTTGAAAAAAGATTGATCAAAATGTATGAGATCGGTTTTAATGTACAGTTAGTTTTTATAAAAAAGTTTGATCAAAAGTTACAATTCTAAATAGCTATTTCAACTTCACCGGACATCAAACGTTGTACAATACTGTTATGGATAATTCCTACAAATGTCTTTACTGTATTTGGCGTTACATTAATTGTTTTGTTTGTATCATCAAAAGTAACTCTAATTGACGAGTCCAGTTTATTAACAGCTTCTTTAATTTGTTCAATAGAATAGTTTGTTTCCCGTAATGTGTAAAACCTAGTAAGTATATCGTTTCTAATTTCTTCCTTTTTTTCTGTGCATGTTTACTGGTAAAACGATCAGACTCTACTAACCTAGTCTTATTAGGCTCAAGCTCTAATGAAAATTTCCTTAATCTTTTCATAAGGACTTTCTCAAACCTTATTGCATATGATGTAGATTTAAAATAAAGTTTAACCAAAAACGTTCCGAACAGGCACAACTAATTTATTGTACTTGCTATCATATGTAAAAAAGCCCCTATGTTGTTAAAAACATAAGAGCAAAAAGAAATGTTATTTACTAGACACTATTCACATATAAAGAAGAAAGCTATCTCATAAGTAATATGACTTATGAAACAGCCCCCTATACAGTATTATTCTTAAAACTATTATGTTAGAAATCTATCTTTAAAAGTTAAATTAATTTCCCTATTTACTTTCCATTCCAGCTGCCCCTTGCAAATAATAAAGACCAGCTTCACCAGTCCATTTTGCTCTTACATAATAATCATCTTTATCTACTATCCAAATATTAGATTCATAAATTTCTTGATTATCACCAACTGTTCGAGTATGAACTGATTTATTAGGACCTGTTATTTCTTGCATAATATAAGCGTAATAATCTATACTACTATCGTTATTTGCCCAGAATGAATCCATCACATGATCACCACAGTAGACTTGTGAACCAGAAGCGTCTGGATTACTACTATCTATTTGGGCAAAAGAACTTGATGCATAAGCATTAAAGCCAAATAACATTAACACTCCAAAAGTTAAAATTCCTCCTAAAGCTTTTTTAATTTTCATTTTTTCCCCTCCACAAATTAATTCAACAAGTCAATATTACCATATTTACCTATAAAAAAGTTAAAATTTTTCATTTTTATTATTTTATTTCCTTTTTTGTAGTAAAATAATATCATATATTATTTATTTCTAAGTGAGGGGAAAATATTGCATATTATAATTAACAGTATAGTTTTATTATGGTTACAGTTTAAAAGACAGCTATTATTTTGGTTGCTTTTACTAGGGTTCTTTAGCTATGAAATACTTGCCTTGTATGACATACAATCACCTGGACAAATGTTAACCTCTACAAGTTTTCTAGTTCAAGGAGGTATTTTAGCTTTTTTGCTATTTGGCGTCATGGTAATGCGTTCAGAGGACAAGCATCAATTAACTGATTTATTCTTAACCATCAAAGATGCATTATTATATAAAATAATTTCTAATATCTTATATGGTGCAATTGTTGCTTTTGGTTTAAGTATATTATCGTACCTTCTTTTTTTAAGTTATTACTTTTTAAAAGGATGGCCAGTTACGCATTTTTATTTAAGTGCGTTTCTCTATTTTTTGCTCTATTTTTGTATACCTTTTTTTATTAGCTACTGTATTGGCTATCTATTAGCAATCATTATTAAAAGTAAACTCATTTTCCCATTAACTTTAATTATTTGGGCGTTAATAGGGCCAATGAATACAGCTTTTATTGGAACACAATGGAAACAAGTTACAAGGTGGTTAAATTTAGGAGATCCAAATCCTTATGGAGTATATAATAGTCATTATGGATTTTCCATAGATATCTTCTATTGGTTAACCCATCTATTGTGGATAATAATTTTAGTTGTTACGTATACCCTTTATTTATATAAAGGTAAAAATTTACTAGAAAAAAAATTTGCTTGGTTAATTTTATCTATTTCATCTCTATTAATAATGACAATTGCTTATCCTCTAAGTTTAAAATGGCAGTTATATGTAAGTGGAGACGAGAGTAAAAAATCCAGAGAATTTTATGATATTTCTTATTATGAAAAAAAATCTAACTATATAGAGAATAATAACTTAACAATTTTATCCTATGATATTGATTTAGATATTGATAGACTATTAAAGTCTCGTGTAAAAATGGTTTTGATGAATGATAGTAATAAAGACTTAAAAGATTTTACTCTTTCTTTATACCATGATTTAAAAATAAAAAGTATTAGGGTTGGAAATGAAGAATTAAAGTTTAAGCAAGATCAAGATTCTATTCAAATCTTTTTAAAAAAAGTATGGAAATCTAAAACAAAGTGGTCTCTTGAATTAGAATATGAGGGTAGTAGCTCCCCTTTATTTTATGCCAATCAGAGAGCTATCTACCTCCCTTTTTACTTTAACTGGCTTCCATCGGTTGATAATAAACCATCCTTTATTATCAATAAATATGGACAATTAGTAAGAACAAACCATCAAGTAAACAACTTTGTATCATATAAACTTAAATATAGTGGAAAAAAACCGTTATACACAAACTTAGAAAAAGAAGGAGAAAACAAATGGGAAGGTACTTCCTCTTTTGGCTTAACATTAACAACCGGAGAATTGCAAAGTAAAAAGAATGGAAAATCATTGCTAGTTTTCCCTGGTGATATAAAAGGACTTAAATATAATGAATTTGAATTTGCAACTAAATCATTGATGGATAAAATTTCAAAAGATTTTAATTTATCTCTACCTTATCCTTCAAAAGTTATGATGGTTCCAACATTATCTATTTCAGATAATTCTCTACAATATCAGTTTGTTTGGTATTCACCAGAGATCTTGTTGTTAAATTATTCTGATGATTCTTGGCTAATTGATATTCCTTATATATATACATATTGGCTTGTTCCCGCACTAACTTGGAAGTATCTAGATATAGTGGTGGAAGACCCTGACTTTTTGCAAGCTTTTGAAATTATGTATGGATATATATATAATAAGCAAAATAATATTATTGATGAGGGAAATAAAATAGAATGGTATAATTCGGTACCTAGCACTGGGACTAAAAAGAAAGTATTAATGACATTATCCGATTGGCTAAAAGAAGAAAGTAATCTCGACAAGAAAAATAAGTTTTGTATCGAATGGTTTACTATGATAAGAAGTGGAAAAGTGTCATGGGAAGATGTTCAAATTTTATTAAAGAAATATAGGGTAGGTGAAAATGTTGAGTAATTTAGTATTAAATAATATAAATAAAAGCTTTAGAGGAAAGCAAGTCTTAAACAATGTTTCTCTCCAAATAAAAGGATCATTTGGTCTTCTTGGACCAAATGGTGCCGGAAAAACTACGCTGATGCGAATTATTGCAACACTTGAAAAACAAGATAACGGAAGTATACATTTAGAGGATATTTCATGGGAAAATGTAAAAAAAGTGAGAAACCATATTGGTTACCTGCCACAACATTTTTCTATTTATAAAAACTTAACTATTAAAGAGGTCATGAATCATTTCGCAATCTTAAAAGGTTTAACAATAAAAACAAATAGAAACACTACTATAGATAACATTCTTTCTGCGGTCAATTTAATGAATGAAAGAGAAAAGAAAATAAAAAATCTCTCAGGTGGTATGTTAAGACGTCTGGGAATAGCACAAGCTTTATTGGGAAATCCAAAAATTATTATTGTAGATGAACCTACAGCTGGTTTAGATATTGAAGAACGCGTACGCTTTAGACAACTCTTAAGAAAATTATCAGAAGACCGAATAATCATTATTTCAAGTCATATTGTGGAAGACTTAGAATCTACTTGTAATAATATTGCTATTATGAAACAAGGAAAGGTCTTACAAACTGGAAGTAGAAAAGAATTAATAGAAATAACTACGGGGATGGTATGGGAAATAGAAATCCCTATTGAAAAAAAATTAGCAATAAACGAAGAAGATATTATTTCAACAAAACAATTAAGCGATTCTTATTTAGTTAGATTTTTCTCAGAATCCTATATTCCTAATGCAAAATTGGTAGAAACAACGTTAGAAGATACCTATTTATATTTGACGAAAAGGGTAAATGTAGTATGTTAAAAAAACTAAACCTTCCTTTTGAAATAAAAGCTCTAGGATATTCCTTTTATTTACCTATTCTACTTCAAATCATTTTTCTTTTTCAAATGGTATTATTGGATAACAAGCTTAATTTTATTCTTTTAAAAGAAATGGAATTTTTAGTTGTTCCTTTTTCAGCATGGTGGATAATATTTCTTTATTATGATTATTTTGAAGAGGATGGAAATACTGTTCTGTTTACCTATCCTCTTACCATTTTTCAGCATGGTATACTAAGAGTTAGTATTTTTACATTATTATATGAAATACTTCTTATTATTGATTGTTTAATATTGAATTTAATACATTATAAAAATTATTTTTTTAATTTATTGCTGCCATATTTATTTCAGTCTCTTTTATATATAGCTATTGCCTTTTTTATAGTACTTTTTTCAAAAAAAGTAATGGTTCCTATTATAGTCATTGGAGGTTATGTATCAACGGAATATTTAACAGGTGGTAATATAATACCATTTTTTCATATTATTACGTTTAATATTGAACCTATTACTTTTAGAGAATCAGAATACGGCCTAATTCTTAATTTCTCTTTATCTTTTTTTCTTTTTTTTATAAGTCATATACTCTTAAAATGGACGATTAATAAGCGTTTATTAAAGTAG